>NZ_LUPI01000018.1:19230-44039 GCF_001627265.1 Nocardioides sp. REDSEA-S30_B4
GGGCCGGGGAGCCGGTGCCCGTCCGCGTCGACCTGGCCGGGGTCGTGCGCGCCACGCTGGACCTGCTGCGCGAGCGCGGGGTGCCCGTGGGTCGCGGGGCGCAGGTGGGAGCGGTCGAGTTCGAGGTGGCCGACTCCTCCGACCTCGACCGGGCCCGCTCGACGATCCAGCGGGTCGACGAGGTCGGGGTGTGGGTGCCCGTGGCGGCAGCCGCCGCGCTCGCGGTCGCGCTGCTGGTCTCACCGCTGCGTCGGCGTACGACGGTGGTGGCCGCGGTCCTCGCGCTGCCGGCCCTGGGGATGCTCGCCCTGGGGATGCTCGGCGCACGCAGCGTGCTCGAGGCCGTGGCCGACCCGGGCGAGCAGCGCGAGCTGGGGCTCGCGGTGTGGGACGCGCTGGTGGCGGACCTGTGGCGCGACGTGGCGATCGCGGCGGGAGTGGCGCTCGCGGTGCTGCTGCTGGCGCTCCTGCTGCCGCGGCGTGCCCGTCGCTCCGCTCAGGCCCAGACGGGCGCGATCTCGCGGCTGTAGCGGCGTCCGAGCAGCCGGGAGAGCAGGCCGGTGACCGGCGGCGGGATCAGCGTGCCGAGGAACGCCTTGTCCTCCGCCGGCATCTCGTCGGTGAGCCAGGCGAAGAACCGACCGGCCTCCACCACCGAGCCACCGCGGAGCTTCTTCTCCACCGCCGCCCACTCCGGGGTGCTGGTCATCGGCACCAGCACCGGCTCGAGCTCGTCCTCCTCGTGGCGCAGGTGGGCGTCGACGATGCCCGACATCGTCGCGACCTCCTCGCGCGCCGCGTCGAGGGTCGTGCGCGAGGGGGCGGAGGCGAGGGCGACGAGGGCCGCCTCGACACCGCCGAGGGCGTCGGCCATCGCCTCGTGCTCGGACTCCATCTGCTCCAGCAGCGAGGTGTCCGCACCCAGGCGCGCCATCATCGGCCAGATGTGGGTGTCCTCGCCCTCGTGGTGCCGGGTCAGCTCGGCGCGCAGGAAGCGGTAGGCCCGCAGCAGGTCGACGGCGCGGTCCTGGTCGGGGTCGGCCTCCAGCGCCTCCGCGAGCCGCCTGACGTCGCGGCGCACCGCACCGTGGATCAGCCGGTTCATGGTCAGCCCGTCAGCCGCCGTCGTCATGACCCTCAGGCTAGGACGACGGCGGCCGGCGGGGGCGCGGATCGCGAACTGGTTCAGACCGGTGTCGGCTCCTCGACGCGCCGGGTCGGGGCCGGCTCGGGGGCTCTCTCCTCGCGGAAGCCGTAGCGCTCCCACCAGCGGGCCATCGGCCCGGGGGCGTACCAGTTCCACCGACCGAGCAGCTTCATCGTCGCGGGGACGAGCAGGGCCCGGACCACGGTGGCGTCGATGAGCAGGGCGACGAGCATGCCGACGCCGAGCATCTTCATGAACACGATGCCGCTGGTGCCGAAGGCGCCGATGACCACACCGAGCAGCAGCGCGGCCGAGGTGATGATGCGACCGGTCTTCTGCACCCCGGCCGCGACGGCGCGGTCGTTGTCGTGGCTGCGGTCCCACTCCTCGCGGACCCGGCTGAGCAGGAAGACCTCGTAGTCCATCGAGAGGCCGAAGAGGACCGCCAGCATCAGGATCGGGTTGGTCGCGTCGAGGAAGCCCTGCGGGGCGAAGCCGAGGGTGTCGGCGAGGTTGCCGTCGCTGAAGATCCAGGTCACCACGCCGAAGGAGGCCGTGATCGAGAAGAGGTTCATCACCACCGCCTTGACCGGCAGCACCACCGAGCCGAAGGCCAGGAACAGCAGCACCAGCATCACGCCGACGACGATCAGGCCCATCAGCGGCAGGTGGCTGGAGACGGACGCGACCAGGTCGACGGTCTCGGCGGTGAGGCCGCCCACGAGGACCTCGCCGGAGGCCGGCTGCACCTCACGCAGGTCGCGCAGCAGGTCCTGGGACGCCTCGGACTGGCTGTTGCCGTCCCAGCTGGCGCGCAGCAGCGTGGTGCCGTCGGCCTCGGCGACCGGGACGACGTCGAGCACGCCGGGGACGGCCCGGACCTCCTCGGCGTACGCCGCGACGTCGGTCGGGTCGGTGCCCTGCAGCAGCAGCTGGGCGGTCGACACCTCCCCGCCGCCGAACTCCTCGTTGAGGACCACGGCCGCCTGGTGGGCCGGCGCGTCCTCGGGGAGCACGCGGTAGTCCACGCTGCCCCACTTCGCGCCGAGGAACGGGCTGGCGATCGCGAGCAGCGCGGCGATCGTGACGACCATGACCAGCACCGGGCGGCGCATCACCGCGTGGGCCAGGGCCGCCCAACGGCCGCCGTCGGCGGGGGCCAGGGAACGGTGGCGGCGCCAGGGCAGGCGGCCGGCGTCAACGCGGCGTCCCAGCAGGCGCAGCACGGCCGGCAGGATCGTCAGCGCAGCCAGCATCGCGACGATCACGGCGGCGATACCGCCGTACCCCATCGAGCGGAGGAAGGCCTGCGGGAAGATCAGCAGGCTGGCCATCGCAGCGGCCACGGTCAGGCCGGAGAAGAGCACGGTGCGGCCGGCGGTGGACATGGTCCGGCGGATCGCGATGGAGGCGGCGTCGGGCTCGTCGAGCGGCTGCAGCGCCAGCTCCTCACGGAAGCGGCTGATGACGAAGAGCGCGTAGTCGATGGCCAGGCCGATGCCCAGCAGCGAGATCACGTTGACCGAGAAGATCGAGACCTCGGTGAACTCCGCGATCACCCGGACCACCGCGAGGGCGCCGAGCATCGCGATGACACCGACCATGGCCGGCATCAGGGCGGCGACCGCGGAGCCGAAGATCAGCAGCGCGAGCAGGACGACGATCGGCAGCGAGATGAGCTCGGCGCGCTTGAGGTCGTCGGAGGTGATCTCGTTGACGTCGTTGTAGACGGCGTACGCCCCGGCGACCGAGGTCTCCAGGCCGCTGGCCTCCGGCGCGTCGAGCACGGCCGCGACGCGGTCGTAGCTGATCAGGAAGTCGTCCTGGGTCTCGCCGGCCAGCGAGATCAGCACCTGGGCGTGGCTGCCGTCGTCGCTCACCAGCCCCGCCTCGGGCGGGGTCTCGTAGTAGGGCACCACCGAAGCGACCGCGTCCGCGGGGATGTCGGCCACGACCTCCTCGACGGCTGCCCGGAACGCCGGGTCGTCGGCGGAGAGATCGCCGTCCTCGGCCGCGTAGATCGCGACGACGTCGATGCCCTTGTTGCCGAAGGCCTCGCGCTCGGCGTCGAGCTCGCGTGCGGACTCCGACGACGCGTCGTCGAACCCGCCCTGGGACAGCGAGTCGAAGACACCGGCGCCGAAGGCACCGGCCCCCAGGGTGAGCAGCACCCCGATGAGCAGGACGGCGAGGGCCCGGCGGCCCACGAGTGCTCCCCAACGATCGATCATGACGGTTCCTCGCGCTCGGCGTGATGAGATGGGTGCGGATGCGTGACAGGGCATCTACATAAGTGAACGCCGTGAACCGTAAATGGTGTTAACGTAGGTGTCAACGCATTACTCACGATGCCTGGACCACCCCACCGCACAGCAGGGAGCCGCCGCGTGACCGTGGAGCCGACGACCCGTCGAGAGCGACAGCGCGAGGCGACGTACGCCGAGATCGTGTCGACCTCGATCGCCCTGCTCCGCGACGGCGAGGACCTCTCGCTGCGCGCGGTCGCCCAGCGGATGGGGATGACCGCACCGGCGCTCTACCGCTACGTCGCCAGCTACCAGGAGCTCGTGGACCTCGTCGCCTACGAGGTCGACCGGGCCGCGACCGAGCGGTTCCGCGCGGCGGCCGACACCCTGCCCGAGGACGACGTGGCCGGGCGGCTGTGCCTGAGCGCGACCGCGTTCCGGCAGTGGGCGCACGAGTCGCCGCGAGAGTTCGGCCTGGTCTTCGCCAACCCGATCGCCGACACCTCCTGCGCGCGCCGCGAGATGCTCACGCTGAGCAGCTCAGGGCACCTGTTCACCGACCAGATGAAGGCGATCTGGGAGTCCAACGGGTTCCCGATCCCGGCGGTCGAGGATCTTCCGCCGGCCGCCCGCGAGGCGGTGCTCGACCCGCTGATCCCCGCCGAGAGCGAGGGCGTCGCCGAGGCCGACCGCGGGTTGCTGTGGGTCTACATGCAGGGCTGGACCCAGCTCTACGGCATCGTCACCCTCGAGGTGTTCGGCCACATGGACCCGCGCCTGGTCGAGAGCGGCGACCTGTTCGTCGACACGATCCTGCGCTTCGCCCCGCGGATGGGCCTCGAGCACGACCTGGACCGGCTGGAGCGGCTGATCCGCGATCAGCTCGCGGACTGAGCGGTACCGAGCAGCTCCTCGACCCAGTGCGGCACGAGCTCGCTGGCCCGTCCGTGGCGGGCCTCGTGGAACCACGGGGTGCCGTCGGAGGGCTCGAGGTTGAGCTCGAGGGTGCGGGCGCCGTACCTCAACGCCTGCTGCACGAAGCCGGCCGCCGGGTAGACCGCGCCGGAGTTGCCGATCGAGACGAACAGGTCGGCGCGGGCGAGCTCCACCGAGATCCGGTCCATGCCGTAGGGGATCTCGCCGAACCACACGACGTCGGGCCGCAGCTCGGTGACGCCGCAGCCGGGGCACGGCGGCAGGTCGACGAGGTCGGAGTCCCAGCGCACCCGGCCGTCGCACGCGCGGCACAGGGCCGAGAGCAGCTCGCCGTGCATGTGCAGGACCCGGCGGGAGCCGGCGCGCTCGTGCAGGTCGTCGATGTTCTGGGTGACCACGAGCAGGTCGTCGCCGAGCGCCTCCTCGAGTCGCGCCAGCGCGTGGTGGGCAGCGTTGGGCTGCACCATGAGCAGGGCGGAGCGGCGGGCGTCGTAGAAGCGGTGCACCGTGCTCGGCGCCATGTCGTAGGCCTCGGGGGTCGCCACCTCCTCGACCCGGTGGCCCTCCCACAGCCCGTCGGCGTCGCGGAACGTCGGCACCCCGCTCTCCGCGGAGATGCCGGCCCCGGTGAGCACGACGATCTTCACGCCCGACACCCTAGACCCGCCGAGCCGGCGCATCCTTCCGTCACTCGATCCCTCACTCGATGAGGTCGCCGACCTCGAAGTCGAACCGCACCTGCTCGGTGTCCTCGTCGACGGCGGTCACGGTGACGCTCACCGGGTAGGACTCGCCGTTGTCGTTGAGCGTGCACTCGATGGTCGCGTCGACCTCGGCGTCGAGGTCACCGGGGCAGTCGATCTCCTCGGGCGCCTGACCGACCTGCTCCTCGAGCTGATCACTGATCTGCTGCTCGAGGTCGGCCTCGTCGACGCTGTTGCCGCCGACCGAGGCCTCGAACGAGCAGCCGGTCAGGGTGAGGGCCGCGACGATCGCCGCGGGCGCCAGCACGGCACGGATGGTGGGAACGCTACGTCCCATGGTCACTCCTCGGGTCGTCCCGAGATGCCTGTCCGCCGGCGGTTGTCGGTGGTGACTCCGTCGTACCACGGACGGCGCCGCGGCGGCAGGGGCCTTGGCCGCCGAGCCGGCGTATCAATACGCCGGTTCGGCGGTGATCGGGCTCAGTAGCACCCGGGGAAGCGCTCAGGACCGGACGCGGTCGCGCCAGTACCCGGGGCGGCGCTTCGCGTGAGCAACCGCAACGACCGTCAACAGGTCGCCCTCGACGACGTAGACGACGCGGTACGGAAAGCCGGTCACGCCCTTCGAACGCACCACCGGGTCTCGCTCCCAGCCGGGCCACGGCGGCCATGCTTCCGGCGTGTCAACCGACTCATCCACCGCCGTGAAGACATCCGCCTCGAACCGGTCACCGAGCCCCGTGTTGCGATGCTCGTACCAACTGACCTCGGCATCGAACTCGGCCTCAGCCTCCGGGTGCCAACTGACGTCCAGGTTCACGTCTGCCGTCGGGCTGCATGACGAGCAGCGCGGCGCTCAGCCATTCGCGCCACGACCTCGGCGTGCGGAATGGTCTCCACCTTGCCACTGAGGATGTCGTCGATGCGAGAGCCGATCTCGACCGTCCAGGCTTCGTCGATCGAGTCATCATCGGAGACCTCGAGCGACTCGAGGAGCCGAAGGGCCACGTCCTTGCGCACCGAAGGAGGCAGGTTCATCCCCGCCTCGTAGAACTCCGATGCACTCAGGCTCATGTTGTCAGTGTACGCCGGAAGGCCGACATCAACCCTGGCTCGACGTTGCTTCGAAGGTTGATCGGAAGACCCCTGCCGGCGGGCTAGAAGTGATGACGAGTCACGTTGGTCCACCCAGGCCTCTCATAGCGCCCTGACCTGCGTGAACGTGTCGAATCAGTAGTACCAGGGGAAGCATTCGGCTGGGCTTGAGGTGGCCCCTGCTGACGTTGGAAGTCGCCGGAAAGTGTCGTTGACCTGCAGGTACCTTCGAACGGTCGGCGACGACAGTGTTGGTCAGGTCCGAGCGGAACCGAACTTGCGGACTTTGTGCGGACTCAATCTCGCCATCCCGATTCCGATGCGGCGGCCTCGGCAGCGTCAAAGTCGGGGCCGAGCGCACCTTCGGACACCTCGAAACGAGTGTCCGGAAGATCGGCAGCGGCGAGCTCAGCTGCAGAACGAAGGACCAGCTTGCACACGTTGCAGGCGAACACCTCGGGGATGAGGCTGGGGACCAAGCTGACGTACGGGACAGCCTCGTAGTCGCCCGGCCCGACCTTCTCATGGTCATACTCAACTCGGTCGTCTACCTCGACCGATCCGAACAGCCTGCCTTCTTCGGAGCAGGCTGGACACGCGTAGGGGGTGCGGAAGAATCCCGCACCGAAGTTCTCAGGGGCTAGGTCCTCGTCCGTCGCCTCGTACCGGCGTCTGCAGAGGTCCTCGAATTCCGCATCGCCGAGCGACTTCCTCAGCTTCTGCAGCGCGACCCAGGCACCCATCACGCTCTCCAACTGCACGTGTGCGTCAATCGCGTCGCGGTACTCGGCACGTAGCCCTGCGGCTGTGCTGGCGAGATCCCCATAGAACTCGTCGGGGTCCATGTCGAGATAAGCAAGCAGGGCGTCCAGGACGCTGAGGCTGTCTTCCAGTGCCTGGCGCGATGGGCCCGGCAGGCCGGCGTGGGCGCCCCCGTTCCGTGTGTCGCAGAGGCGGTCCTGCTTCTTCTGGTCGAGCGGAAGCCCTCCGAGCAGGATCGCGATCCGCTTCAGCACCTCGGCGAGGTAGATCGTCTTCATCCGCTGTCCACGGAGATCGGGGTCACCAGCAATCTTGACCACGGAGGCCGAGTCCTTCAACAACTCGGGCGCTACCACCAGAAGTGGATTCGTGCGCCAGAGCACAGCCTTGCCGAGCAGTTCGACCGCCATCGGCCCAGCAACGGCGGCCCGATGATCAGCCTCGTCGTGGATCGCGGACAGGGCGTCTTGCGCCCAAGCCGACGCAGCGCGGATGAGGTCGCTCGCGGCAGCAGGCTCCTGCTCCGAGTCCGGCGTCCCGTCGTATTGGTCAGTCACGATCGCTTCCGAAGCGCCTGCGAATCCTTGTCATAGACGTAGTCGACTATCTCGCCGGAGACGATGAGCTCGACCGCCTGGTCCACGACACTGCGGGGCACAATGAACCACTCCGATGGGTCGTAGTCACGGCCCTTCCGGTCGATCTGGGTGATGTCCAAGCGGACATCGGCGAAAACGCGATGCAGGAGGTTCTCGAACTTCACGACGTTGAGGTTGAAGGTCTGATAGCTCGCAACAAGATCCACCGGAGCCATGAGGTACGTCGGCGACTTGGCAGCATTCTTGATTCGCTTGGAGACCGGGCCACGCGAGAAGCCAATCTTGTGAAGATCTCTGATCCCGGCGATCTGCGGGTCATTGCTCAGCGAGCGGAGGACGTAGATGTAGCCGCTGGCGACATCTTCGCCATCCAGCACGCCCTCATCGCTGATGTCGGCGCCGACCACCGCCTGGCCCTTCTGCTCGAACAGCCGGATCGAGAGGGATTGCCGATACATCGATGACTCGGTGCCGTTCTCGAAGATGACTCGCAGCCGCTGCTTCTGCTCAGGCTTGCCGCCCACGACCATTTCTCGAGTCTCGCCGACGGCGGCAACGAACAGCATCACACCGTTGAGGACGAAGAATCGGCCGGCGGTGATGGTGCGCAAGCCTCTGAAGGGCGCAATCTGCGCCGCTCCGTCGGCAAGCTCCTGGTGCTTTGCCTTGAAGAGATGCTCGAACTGGTCGAAGTCGAGGCACTTTTGTCGCTTCGCGACGGAGTCGACCGCAGCGGGTGGCTGTCGGACCGGAAGGTCACTGACATCCAGCAGCCCCGAATCGTCTGCGAGCAGATCGAACTCGTCGCCCTCCAGAAGGTCATCGATCGACGTTGGGGCCTCGGGGACGTCCAGGAGACCGAACTCATCGAGGTGTCGAAGCGCCGTGAGCTTCTCCTCACTGGAGAGAATCCCCTCGAGTCGGGCCCCGAGCTTACGTTCGGCGATCTCGCGGGTCGTCGATGAGGGGACGCGTCCGTGCGCGCGCCTGAACTCCAGGATCTCCAGGAACGCACGTTCCAGTCGATCGCTCGACGTGACCTTCTTTGGCTTCTCCGGGGCGTCGAGAAGGCCGTCGACGTCGGCGTCGATGAGGAGGGCGATGTTGGTCGAGAAGAAGGGCTCGACCCGGGGGGTGTCGTCGGGCTCGCTCACGCTTCGCCCTCCGATTGGCTTGCGCGCTGCTCAGCAAGGTGCTGCTGCTTGCGCTTCTGCAAGTAGAGCAGGACCTCGGCGTAGCGCTTCTCCGTTGCATCATCCGCCCGAACGTTCGGCTTCCTTCCGTTGACCTTGGCCCAGGCCTGGATCTTCGGGAACAGCGCGAACGCTTCCTCATCGGTGAAGTCCACCCTTGTCGCCGTGATCGCGTCGGAGATGATCCGAAGCACCGATGGCGTGACGGACTTGGACATGACTTCGAAGGCCCTCTGGAACGGGTTGACGGAGTCGATGAGGTTGATGTTGATGTCGTCGATGTTGACGAACTTTTCCGCCATCTTAATGAACCGCTTGTCGCCGACCTCGCGGACTTCTCCGTTCTTGATCACCGAGTCAACCACGACCTGCTGGCGCAGCTCCTCGACCTGCGACTCGTCGAGGTCGGGGTAGCGCTCACGGATGATCTTGGGGATCAGGACCTTGTTCGTCGTCTCAGGATCGACGGCACCGGCGGCCGCACGGGCGAAGGTCTCGTCCTGGAGGATGTTCGCCTTCAGGTCGGTGAGATCCGTGGCGACGATCTGTTTGACCCGCTCGGTGGACGGCTCCTTGAACCCCTTGATCCGGATGCAGCCTGGCTCGGGTGCACCCCCGTCGTCGGACCGCTTCGTTTTGAAGGTGAAGTTCTGCGCCAGCACCTGCTCCATCAGCAGCGAGGCGGTGATGGCCTTGAGCATGTTGTTGACCGATACCTTCACCTCTCCCTGGGAGGCATCAGGCTCGGCGATCAGGTTGGTGAACTGAGCGTGGGACTTGCCGGGGCTGTCTCGAGTGACGCGTCCGATGATCTGGATGACTTCCGTCAGCGACGCCCGGTACCCAACGGTCAACGCGTGCTCTGCGAACGGCCAGTCGAAGCCTTCTTTGGCCATACCGAGGGCGAGGATCACATCGACGCCGTCGCGGTTCTTGGAAGCGAAGGTGGAGAGATAGTGCAGCGTGTCGGCTCGCTTCTTCGGGTCGGTGTCATCGACCAGGTCAGCGACGCGGACGATCTGACCCGAGTCGCTCCGCCGGATGTTGATGATCCCAGTGTCGGGCTCCGTGGACTCGACGTGCCCGATCGAGTCGATGATGTAGCCGACCTCCTCGATCTTGTCCTTCGTCGACTCACCCGAGTTCACGTTGGGGATGTGGAGGATCGTCTTCTTGTCCAGGTCGAATACTTCACCGATCGCGTCTGTGTAACGACCTTGGTAGAAGTGGTGCCCGATTCCGAGCGACTTGAGGTGCTCGTAGCCGTTGAGCTGGTCGTAGTAGTTAAAGGTGACTGGCGTGAACTTCGCCTCATCCTCAGCTGACAGAACTGGCACGGAATCGCCGCGGAAGTACGAGCCGGTCATTGCGACGATGTGGACGTCAGATCCAGTCATCACGTCGCGGAGCAGGGCTCCCAGCCGACTGTTCTCGACGTCAGCAGAGACATGATGGAACTCATCGATCGCCAGGACGGTCCCGTTGAACATCTCCGGAGCCAACTTCTCGAACGCGAACCGCAGAGTGGCGTGTGTGCACACCAGGGTGGCATCCGGGCCATCGAGAAAGTTGATGAACGCGTCGACCTTGCCCGCCGACGACCCAGGCGTGCACAGGTTGTGTTCGTCCTTGATCTCCCAGTCCGCGAAGAAGCCGTGGCTAGTGAGCTGGGTCGAGGCGAAGGATGCACCGATCGAACGCTCCGGCACGGCGACGATAACCTTCCTGCGCCCTTGGTTGTACAGCTTGTCCAGAGCCACGAACATCAACGCGCGCGACTTGCCCGACGCTGGCGGGGCTTTGATGAGCAAGTACTGCGCATCCCGCTGTGCAAATACACGCCGCTGCATCTCGCGCATTCCCATTGCATCGGTGTGCACCGACGCGCCAGTCTGCGCGTAGGTCACATCGACAATGTTGGGCTGGTGCTTCATTTCGCGGCCCCCTTGGATGCCTCAGCAGCGGTCATGGCCTCATACATAGCGAAGAGGTCCGACAACCTCTGCTCATCGGTTTCGTAAGGCTTCTTGGAGTAGATCGAGTCGACGAGCGCATCCACCTCCGCATGAGCCGCCCGAAGATCGGGCGGCATCAGGTCGGGGTCGTAGAGCTCCGCCAATGTGCGCTCGCAGTGGTATTCCCGAACGTCCAGAACACGTAAGGCCGCCACATCGAACGCATCCTTGGTCCGGTCGCTCAACTGCGGGACGGGGAAGTTGTTGTAAACGATCGTGTTCGAGTACCGCAGCCTCGTCTCGTGCTGTCCGCCCACCGCTCGAGTCCAAGTCATGTGCATTCGTGACGTGAGTAGCGCGAAGGTCCACGGCTTCGCGTCGTAGACAGCGAACGCCAGGTTAGAGACGACCGTCTCCGGTCCGAGGTAGCCGAACGGGATGTAGTCCCTTCGCTCGGACGACACGCTCGGCACGATGATGGACTCAGTCGGCCGATAGCTAATCTGGACAAAACGGTGCGGGCGTTCAGCAAAAGCTGCGGTGCTTCCTGCGTCACTGTCGGCGCGCTCCGCTCTCACGCGTTCGAGCCGATGTGCGATGTCTGGCACCGTTCGCGCCTCGGCTACATCCCGATCCTCAATCCACAGGCAGTAGCGGTCCACTCCGTCGACGTGTTCCGATGTTCCGATGTACGACTTGATGAACTTTTCGGACCGCGGGTCGTTCGCAATCATCCGGAGGCGTTCGTCCGGCGTCACGACCAGACCCTTTGCCCTCGGCATCGAGCCGAAGACCATCGCGGGACGCCGCGCACCCAAGGGAGACTTTCTACGACCGACGAACACGTTCGACCCGTCGGCGAGGTAGCCATTGATATTCGCGACTTGGAGCCTTAGGCCGTCGGCGTAGATGTACTTCGGTGCTGGCCGCACGTTGCGAAGACTGATCACAGCGACCGTCACACCAGCATTCCGCCTAGCGTTGTTCTCCCACTTGAAAGACGTGTATGCGTAGCCGATCTCGAGTCCCATGTCGAACAGTCGCGGGAACATCAGCCCGACGTGCTCCCCTTGGGCAACCGAGTTGGTGGTGACAAAGGCAAGTTCGGCGTTAGTCCCTGCGATGTAGTCCGCTCCCTTGGTAAACCACAAGGCAATGTAGTCGAGGTTCTTTGAGTACGGCCGACCAGCGAAGACATGCGGGAAATCCGCCTTCATCTCCTTGGTCTGCGTCTTCGCACCCTTGTAAGGCGGATTGCCGATTAGGTAGATCTCCTCGTCGCGTCCACTCGGGCATACCGATTCCCAACTGATCCGCGTTGCGTTCGCCTCCCGGATCTGCCCGGTCTCCTTGAGCGGAATCAGCGGGATCGACAGGCCGAACTTGTCCTTGAACTCGGCATTCATCTGGTGCTTGGCGATCCAGAGGGAGAGGATCGCGACCTCGACAGCGAAGTCGTCGATCTCGATACCGTAGAAGTGTTCGATGTTGATCTTGGACTCGGCATACAGGACCTGGTGCTTGACGTCGATCTCGGCTAGCCGCTCCAAGATCGCGTGCTCAAGGCGGCGAAGTTCCTTGTAGGCGATGATCAGGAAGTTCCCGGATCCACAGGCGGGGTCGAACACTTTGATCTGACCGATGCGCTCGAGGAGTGCCTCCAGCTTCCGCGGCGAGTTGTAGGCGGCGTCGAACTCGTCCTTGAGCCCGTCGAGGAAGAGGGGCTCGATCGTCTTGAGGATGTTCGGGACGGACGTGTAGTGCTGCCCTAGGTCCGAGCGTTTGCCTGGCGTGACGATGGCCTGGAACATCGACCCGAAGATGTCGGGGTTGATCTCTCGCCAGACCAGCGTGCCCAGTTCGATGAGCAGCTCGCGTGCCTTCTTGGTGAACGCGGGCACCTTGTGTTCCGCGGCAACCGTGAACAGGCGGCCGTTGACGTATGGGAAGTCGCGCAGATGGGCGGGCTTGTCGCCGGCATGCGGCGTATCGAGTGCGACGAACAGTTCGTTGAGGAAGTCGGCCATGTCGGAGCCATCGAGCTGTGTGTGGCTACCGACGGCGTTGGTGAATTGGTTCTCACCGAAGATGGCGGTGTCCTCGGCGAAGAAGCAGAAGAGCAGCCGGGTGAAGAAGACGTTAAGTGAGTGGCGTCCGAACGGGTCGTCAAGGATGGACGGGTTGGCCGCGAGGAGCTCGTCGAAGAGCTTGCCCATCTTCTCGGCCGCCTTGACGTCGGCGAGGGCCTCGGCGACGTACTGGGCCTTCTCCATGCCAGCCCACGGAAGGAAGAAGGTGAAGTGCTGGTCGACGTCACGGATTGGGATGACGATGTTCTGCTCGGTCTTCGTGTCGGCGGCGAGGAGTTCCTCGTAGTTCGTGACGATGACAAAGCGAGGTCGGTAGCGCACCACCGTCGGCGATGTCTTGAGCTCCTCGATCACGGCGAGCGGGTCGTCGGCTGTCTCCTTGAAGTAGACGACACCCTTCTGCGCGACCTCGGTCATCTGGTCGTCGGCTACGTTCAGCGACCCATTGCGGAGCCGAGTGACGTTCGCCTGGGATCGCCCGTAGGCCAGCAACAGCTCGAAGATGAACTCGCGATCGTAGGAGTCACGGCCCGCGAGGGGCTTCACCCGCTCCTCGACGGCCTTCAGGTTGAGCTTCACGTGTCCAATCTTCCCAATCTTCTAACAGCGTCAGCTGCGTGCCAGCCCGATCCTCGGCCGCCGCCAAGTCTCCACTCGGCAATCTTGCCGTGGACGTCCGATGAATGGGTCAGATCGGCCTGAGCGGCATGTGGGCGACACTGACGATCAGGTCGAGAGGCGCGGGGTCAGCGCCGAGCTCCACTAGTCGGTCCGCGGCCTGGGCCAGCCGAGCGAGTAACACCGTAGGCTTCCCGTCGATGGGCCACGAGGCTGGGCCATCAGGCTGGAGTACATCGAGGGCTGTCAGCAGGCGCTCGAAGTGACTTGCCGCGACATCGTCGTCAACTGCGTCTGCGAGCGCGGCGAGACAGGACCGGCTTCGCCGAGTGCGAGAAGACGGTCGAGGTCGGGCGTCATCCGACGAGGGTGAGGCGGCGCCAGCGTGGCCCGCGAGCTAAGGCGAGGAAAGCTGTGGACGACATGCGCTATACCTGCCCTCTGGGCCTTCCTCGGGTCCTGCCGCTTACCCGTCCTCAGTCCCTCACTCGTTGAACACCACTGGCTCTTATCTGCTCCCAGAATCTCGTCCCAGCCGCCCTCTGCTTCGTGGCTCTCACCCCTACTTCTCGAGCGGCACGCGTGCTACGTAGGACGTAGATGGGTCGTCCGACATCGGGCGGCCCACGCGGCATTTCTAGGGGTCCGTTGGTTGTCGACGGACGCCGTGGAGGCGGTAATCCGGATGCATGGCGGCGTGAAGTTCTACCGCGGCGTTCCGAAGGCCGCGCGCAACTACGTCGAGAGGGATTGCGCCCGCTATGACGACTACTACCTCGCCGAGGGCGACGGCATCGCGATGCGCTTCGTCGCCGGCTCGACAGCCGCTGGCGACATCGCACTCGAGAAGAAGCCGGGCATGGACGGCGAGACCTACGAAGCCTGGGTCGCCGGGATGGTCGTCGAGACCGGACAGCCGAAGGGGCGACTGCGCAAGGACGCGAACGGGCTGCGGTTCGTCGAGGTCACGATCAACGGGCCGAAGACCTGGTCGTTCGCGGCTGCCCTCCACCCGGAGGTATAGGCGGCGCTCGACGCCGCCCAGGAGCGCGCCACGAAGCAGGTCATCGACTACCTGGCTAAGCACGCCACGACCCGCGTCGGTCCGCGCGGTCGGCAGGTGCAGGTCCCGGTGGAGCAGATCGAGGCTGCGGCGATCCGGCATTTCACGTCGCGAGCGGGCGACCCACACCGGCATCTGCACCTCCAGATCAACGCGCGGGTCTTCGCGAAGGGCGAATGGCGGGGACTGCACTCGGTCGGTGTGCGGGACATGATCGACGCGATCAACGGCATTGGCCACGCCGCCGTCGCCACGGATCCGGAGTTCCGCGCGGCACTCGCCAACGCCGGGTTCGGGATGGATCCCGAGACCGGCGAGATCCAGCAGTTGGCGCCGTACGTCGGAGCGTTCAGCGCCCGGTCGGCGCAGATCCGCGCCAACATCGACCGATATGAGGCCGAGTGGCGGGCCGACCACCCGGGCGAGGAGCCCGGCCCACGGGTCCGCCAGATCTGGGACCGGCTGGCATGGGCGGAGGCGCGCCCGGACAAGGCGGTGCCGAAGGACGGCGCCGAGGTCGTCGCCCACTGGAACGAGGAACTGCGATCGCTCGGCTACGCCGACCCGACCGGACCAGTGCCGCTGGTCTCTCCTCGAATCGGCGAGATCGATCGCGAGACTGCTGCCGAGCTGGTGCTGTCGCGGCTCGGAGCGAAACGCTCGGCATGGAACGCGGCAGACATCCGTGGACAGGTCGAGGCGCTGGTCGCGCAGACCGGATTGATCGCTGAGTCCGGCGTACGGATCGAACTCGCAGACGACCTGACCGGCCGGGCGGTGGCACGCTGCACTCCCCTGTTGCTGCGACCCGACGTGCCGGAGCATGTTCGGGCCCTGACGTCGTACGCCGTGCTGGCCGTCGAGACCGAGATCCTCGAACGGCTGCTCCGTAGCTCGCAACAGGCCGAGCCAGCACGGCTGCATCGCTCGACCCTGTCTCAGTTGTCCCGCGAGCAGGGTCGGGTCGCCGACCTGTTCTGCGGTCGTGGACCGCTGATCGTTGTCGAAGGCGCCGCCGGTGCCGGGAAGACCAGGACGCTGGCAGCCGTGAGCAGACACCTCGCGATGCGAGGTCGTCGGCTGCTCGTCGTGACGCCGACGTTGAAAGCTGCCGAAGTTGCGGCCCGCGAGACCGGAGTCGAAGGCCACTCCGCCGCCTGGCTGATCCGCCAACACGGATGGCGCTGGGATGCCGACGGCCGCTGGACGCGACAGGAGAGCGATCCAGCTCCGGAGGCACGGCTGCGTCGTGGCGACCTGTTGCTCATCGACGAGGCAGGCATGGTCAATCAAGACACCGCGCTCGCGCTGCTGACGATCGCCGACGAGACCGGAGCACGCGTCGTGTTCATGGGCGATCGCCACCAGCTGCCCGCCGTCGGACGAGGCGGCGTCCTCGACCACGCCCTCGCCTGGGCCCACCCGACCGCGGTCGTCACCATGAACCAGGTGCGACGGTTCGTCGACGCCGAGTACGCGAAGCTCAGCCTGGCCATGCGCGAGGGCCGCGAAGCGGACGCTGTTTTCGACCGGCTCGTCGAACGCCGGCAGATCGTCGTGCACGCCTTCGAGGCAGAGCGAACGGCAGCGCTGGCGGCGGTTGGCGCAGGCGGAGCGCTCGTCGTCGCCGACACCCGCGAGCAGGTCGCGACCCCCAACGCGGCCATCCGCAACGAGCACGGCCACGACCTCGGCGCCGTGGTGACGCAGCGAGGCGACCGGATCGGACTCGGTGACCGCGTCGCGACCCGACGGAACGACCCCGCACTCGGGGTGGCGAACCGGCAGACCTGGACAGTGGTCGGGAGGCGAGACGACGGAAGCCTGATGGTCCACGCGCCGGGCCAGCGGCGCGACCGGGCGCTCCCCGCGGAGTACGTCCGCGAGCATGTCGAGCTCGCCTACGCCACCACGATCTACGGCGCTCAGGGCGAGACCGTCGACCATGCGCACGTCGCGATCGGCGAGACGACCGGTGCCGCGGCGGCGTACGTAGCCATGACCAGAGGCCGGCAGACCAACGTGGCCCACCTCGTGGCCGAGTCCGTCGAGGACGCCCGCAAGCAGTGGATCGACGTGTTCAGCCGCGACCATGCAGACCTCGGACCCGCCCACGCCCGACGCCAGGCGATCGAAGCTGTCGACCGGTATGGACCCGCCGCGATGCGTCGTGCGGGCACCGTTCCCCCTCGACCCGTCGCGGCGCCCAGCGACGGCGGAGCGCCTGGAATCGGGCTCTGGCTCTGACCCGCGTGCGGCCGGAGAACTTAGGGAACGCACCTGACCTGCAAGAAGGCAACGTTCCCCCCTTCTTGTTACCGGATTTCGGCAACACCCGGAGTCCACGCTGATCGGCGTGAGCCAACGACTCACAAGTCATCCAGCGTGACGACTTAGGGATACCTGTTGACCTGTGGAAACGCGGGTTGCGGCCAGGTATCCCCCTCCAGGTATCCCGAAATCGTGGATACCTGGCCGCCCATGCTGGCCGACACGGACCGACCGTCCGTGGCCCCAACCGGCGAGGAGCAACGCCATGACCGCATCACCGATCAACCCCGACGAGAACCGCCGCCCGATCAAGAACCCCGGCGACGAGATGCTCACCCTCCAGGAGGCCTGCCGCTTCCTCCGAGTCGCCGAGGGGACGCTGCGCTACTGGCGGCACCTCGGCTGCGGACCGCGGAGCTTCAAGATCGGCCGCCACGTCCGCTACTGGCGTGCCGACCTCGTCCTATGGCTGGCCGAGCAGACCAACCGTCCACAGAGACACGACTGAGCCCGCCGACCGTGCGGCCGAGCGGCGCAAGGTGAGTCGATCGTCGCAAGGAGGTGACCGATGGCCGGGAGCATCGCGAGGCGCCCCGACGGCCGTTGGCGCGCCCGCTATCGGGACGACACCGGGCGCGAGCGCTCTCGTCACTTCAGGCGCAAGGTCGACGCCGCTGCGTGGCTCGACGAGGTGACCTCGACGCTCCACACCGGTACGTACGTTAACCCGCGCGCCGGTCGGGTGACCTTCCAGGAGTTCTACGACGCCTGGGCGCCGCGCCAACTCTGGGTGCCGTCAACCCGCGCCAACGCCGACCTCGCGGTCGGGTCTGTCAGCTTCGGCGATCTGCCGATGAAGGCGATCCGACGCTCGCACATCGAGACGTGGGTGAAGTGGATCTCCAGTCGTTGGGCGCCGACGACCATCAAGACGCGGTTCGTGATCGTGCGGTCGGTCTTCCGTGCCGCGGTGTCCGATCGCGTCATCGCCGCCGACCCCACCGCCGGCGTCGCGTTGCCACGCCGGCGGAAGGTCGAGGCCGCGATGCGGATCCCGACGGTGGCGCAGGTCGGCCAGCTGCTCGCACACGCCGACAGCAACCGCGTGTCGACGCGTCACGGCTTCCGTGCCTACGTCGCACTCTGCGCGTTCGCCGGGCTGCGGAAGGGCGAGGCCGCTGGAGTCCAGTCCGGCGACATCGAATTCTCGCTCCGTCGGCTGACCGTGTCGCGTCAGTTGCAGCGCGATGGCGACACCTTCGCGGTGCGGCTGCCGAAGTACGGCTCCGAGCGCATCGTGCACCTGCCCGACGAGCTGGTCGCGATGCTGCGCGTGCACATCGATCGATTCCTGCCGGACGAGTTGCCGGACCGCTGGCTCTTCACCGTCGACAACGACCCGATGTACGACAACGACATCGACTGGCGCTGGCGCTGGCGAGCGACCCGGACCTCAACCGGTTTGCCGCACGTGCGGCTCCACGACCTGCGGCACTTCTACGCCTCCGGGCTGATCGCCGCCGGCTGCGATGTCGTCACCGTGCAAAGAGCGTTGGGGCACTCGTCCGCGACGACCACGTTGAACACCTACAGCCATCTGTGGCCGACGGCGGAGGACCGGACACGGGCCGCGGCCTCAGAGCTGATGCGCCAGGCACTCAGTCCAGCGTCACCAAGTTGAGATCAACGCTCTCGGGGTCGTCCTCACTGACGAATAGATCGTCTTGATGTGTCAGAACGTCGAGCGTGTAGGTAGGCCAGCCCGCTGCTACAACGGCCGTTTGGATGTGAGCCCTGGCGTACGGATGCAGAGTCATCACACCAACCTTCACAGCGAAGGCTCTGACCGCGTCATCGCTCAGTGTCTGCGGGTCTTCGAGGTGCCACTGGCCATGCAGGACAACGCTGCTACGCCAACCCTCCGCAGGAGTCTCTCCAGCCGAATCAGCCCCATCGTCGGGTCGGCGAAGCGCGTCGATGTTGTATGTCGTCTTGACGTCCACCGACTGTGATCGCCGACCGACACTTACATCAATGCCCGCGGACACGACGATGCCCTGAAGCACCTCGTCATCAGGCGTCGTCGACCAGAAGCGGGATTCCTGAGTGCGGACCAGCAATCCCGGAAGCAAGCGAGCAACGACTTCGCTCGCAAGCTCCGAGACTTCATCGCGTGAGGTCATGAAGCAACTTCGTGCCGTACGAGGTGCAGAGTGCTACCCGTGCGGGTGTAACGGGCGCCGGGCGCGATCCAGCCGGTTCCACCTACAACCTCCACGTGCCGTTGGGGCCGATGCTGGGCAAGGTCCTGCACGTCGAACCGAAGGCGGTAACCGAGTTCGTGGAGCATTGCTCCGAGGGTCCGCACAGTCAGGTTTCGCTTGCCATTGAGTCGCTGCGTGACCTCTGATCGGCTTACACCAAGGCGGTCGGCAAGAGTGCTCTTCTTGATCTGTCGATCCTCGAGGCATGACGCCACGAGTTCACTTGCCTCAAGCAGAGCGGCCTCCTCCGCCACCAGGCGGAGAGACTCAGGCGTCTCCTTGAACCAACTTCCCATGGCGGTCATGCCCCAGTGCCTTCCTTGTAGATCGCCCGCGCCTTCGCGACTTCCTTGGCGACCCGATTCTTCTTCGGTTTGATCGTCCCGTGAGTGACAAACAGTTCCTTGTCACCCGGGGAGAAGCCGACCACGTACACCCTCAGGTTGAGACTGACGTGCTTGATCTCATCCACTCGCGGTACGCCGTTCCGCGGGTCTGCTTCATCGAGCTTGTTGAACGCGTCTGGTGACCGAAGCCATCCCTGCTCGGCGAGGACACGGAAGCGCGCCGCGATCCCTGCCTGCTGTTTCGTGTTCAGGCCCGTCAGCCACTCGAGCGCTGGGCAAGCACCGCTGGGCAGCCGTACTCCGAAGATCTGCAACTTCGTCGACGGCGTGCCAGCAAGATGCTCATGGCGTACATGTTTAGCCATATCTAAACAGGTTTCAAGTCCTCGGCAGTAATTACAACGTTGTAGTTGCCTTCGTCACGGACTCATCATGGTCGCAGCACGAACGCCCAGCCGCCACTCCCACACCATCGGCTCTCGCCGCGCGAGCAACGGGGCGCTTACCCCGCTGGAGCCCGTCAGCGTCGGCTCTCGTCAACCTCTTGCGGACTTTTTGCGGACCAGACGCGGACGTCTCAGCCCGACATCCCCTCTGACCTGCTCAAACGCGCCCGATCAGTAGTACCAGGGGTACGGGCTCCAGTCGGGGTCCCGCTTCTCGAGGAACTGGTCGCGGCCCTCCTGGGCCTCGTCGGTCATGTAGGCCAGGCGCGTGGTCTCGCCGGCGAAGAGCTGTTGGCCGACCAGGCCGTCGTCAATGGCGTTGAAGGAGTACTTCAGCATCCGCTGGGCCGTGGGGCTCTTGCCGTTGATCAGCCGGCCCCACTCCAGGGCGACCTTCTCGAGCTCGGCGTGCGGCACGGCCTTGTTGACCGTGCCCATCCGGACCCCGTCCTCGGCCGAGTACTCCTGGGCGAGGAAGAAGATCTCGCGGGCGAACTTCTGGCCGACCTGACGGGCGAGGTACGCCGAGCCGAACCCGCCGTCGAAGGAGCCGACGTCGGCGTCGGTCTGCTTGAAGCGGGCGTGCTCGAGGCTGGCCAGGGTCAGGTCGGAGACGACGTGCAGCGAGTGCCCGCCACCGGCGGCCCACCCGGGGACGACGCAGATGACGACCTTGGGCATGAAGCGGATGAGCCGCTGCACCTCGAGGATGTGCAGCCGGGCGAGCTTGGCCTTGTCGATCGGGTTCGGCGGGGCGCCGGCGTCGTTGTGACCGTCGGTCTCGTACTGGTAGCCGGCCTTGCCACGGATGCGCTGGTCGCCCCCGGTGCAGAACGAGTGCTTGCCGTTCTTCTCGCTCGGTCCGTTGCCGGTGAGCAGCACGCAGCCGACGTCGGCGGAGGTGCGCGCGTGCTCCATCACGGTGAGCAGCTCGTCGACGGTGTGCGGCCGGAAGGCGTTGAGCACGTCGGGGCGGTCGAAGGCGACGCGCACCGTGCCGTGCGCCTTGGCGCGGTGGTAGGTCAGGTCGGTGAGTCCCTCGAAGCCGGGGACCTCGTCCCACTGCTCGGGGTCGAAGATGTCGGACACGCCGTCGATCGCGCTCATGGCAGGCAACCTAGCGGGGGTGGAAGAGCCGAGGGGAACCCGGTGTTGTGGTGGGCATGACGCTGACAGGTGAGTACGTCCCCAGCCCCTCCGAGTGGGTCCGCAACCAGGTGGCCGAGTACGAGGCCTCCGACGGGCAGCGCGCCAACACCCTGCCCGACCACCCCGAGTGGCCGATCGTGGTCATCACCTCGGTGGGCGTGAAGTCCGGCGCGCTGCGCAAGAACCCGGTCATGCGGGTCGAGCACGACGGCGTGTACGCCGCGGTGGCCTCCAAGGGCGGGCACCCCGAGCACCCGGAGTGGTACCACAACTTCCTCGCCCACCCCGAGGTCGAGCTGCAGGACGGCGCCGAGAAGCACACCTACCGCGCCCGGGTCGCCGAGGGCGAGGAGCGCGCACAGTGGTGGGAGCGCGCGGTCGCGGTCTACGCGCCGTACGAGGAGTACCAGGCGAACACCGACCGCGAGATCCCGGTGTTCGTCTTGGAGCGGGTCTGACCTGAGGTAGGCGCGTACGTCACCGGGTCTCGACCCGGCGACCACGTCCTCGTCCCTCGGACGTGCGCCTTGCTCGACCTTCCTTCGCGACGCCGAGCACTCGTGCCTCGTGCTCGGCTGCTCAGTCGCGCTGGATCGACATGGCGAGGCCGGCGAGGTGGCCGACGCGAGCGAGCTCGGAGTCCAGGAAGTCCGGACCGCCACGTCGACCGACGACCACGATCTCGTTGCCGCCGAGGCGTGCCGCGACGACGACGTTGACGTCGTCGCCCTCGATCTCGACCCGCTCGGTGCGCACCAGCTCGACGAACGGCAGGTCCGAGGGGGCGGCCTCGGTGGAGTAGCGCTGGCCGTGGGCGCGGTGCACCCGCGCGGCCCAGTCGGCGCGGAAGGTCACCGGCAGCAGGTCGACGAGGCGGTCCAGCGCCTCGGTCGGGTTGGCCGTGAGGTCCTCGACGGCCTCGAGGTCGAGGAAGAGGTTGCCGCCCGCGGCGTACCGGCTGATCCACACCACGTGGACGCCCGGCAGCTGGTTGCACGCCGAGACGATCGTGTCGGGCATCGCGGTCGGCGGCAGCTCCAGCAGCACGTCGTCGACGGCGGTGCCGTCGTGGCGCTTCTCGACGATCTCGATCGCCTCGATGTCGCCACCGGCCTCACCGATGGCTCCCGCCAGGCGACCCAGGGATCCGGGGACGTCGGGGAGCTCGACACGCAGCAGGAACGGCACCCGGGCACCCTAACCGCCACGTGTGACACCCACGTCACGGTCCCGGGTCCGGGTCAGCCGCCGACCGCCAGGCGCGGGCGCAGCCCGCTGGCGCGCTGGACCCGGCGCTCCACCGCGGCCCGCACCGCCTCGGGCGTGCCGATCACCGTCACGCTCTCCCGCGCCCGGGTCACCGCGGTGTAGAGCAGCTCACGGGTCAGCAGCGGCGAGTCCTCCGGCGGCAGCAGCACGGTCACGTGCCGGGCCTGGCTGCCCTGGCTCTTGTGGACGGTCATCGCGTGCAGGGTCTCGACGTCGGAGAGCCGCGAGGTGGCGTACGTCGACGCGCCGGCCACCACGACGCGCAGCTGCTCGCCGTCGCGGACGGTGACCCCCGTGTCGCCGTTGAAGAGCCCGAGGCCGTAGTCGTTGCTGGTCACCAGCACCGGGCGACCGGGGTACCACTCCTGGCCGTGCGGGCCGAGGAACAACCCGACCTCCTCCCCCAGCAGCCGCTCGACCATGGCGTTCCAGTGCCGGGCGCCGTGCGGGCCGTCGCGGTGGGCGCACAGCAGCCGGTGCTCCTCGGTAAGCGCCAGCGCCTCGTCCGCGCGCCCGGCCTCGGCCAGCGCGTGCAGGGACCGGGCCTGGTCGAGCAGCCGGGTCCGCAGGGCCGCGACGGCGGACGGGTCGTCGGGGTCGAGGCGGCGTACGCCGGTCTCGCCCGCACCCGGCGCGTGGCCCGCGTCGAGCAGGCGCAACACCTGGTCGGCGTCCCCGTCGCGCAGCGCCTGGGCGAGTGCCCCGATCTCCGCGCCGTAGCGCCGCGTCGTGGTGAGGCCCGTGACGGCCGTGGGCGCCCGGGACGCGAGCCCGCCGACCAGGTCGGCCAGCACCGCACCGGCCTCGACCGAGGCCAGCTGGTCCGGATCGCCGACCAGCACCAGGCGGGCATCGGAGCGCACCGCCGCCAGCAGCCGGGCCATCATCGTCAGCGAGACCATCGACGTCTCGTCGACCACGATCACGTCGTGCGGGAGCGTGTTGCCGCGGTGGTGACGGAAGCGGGTGGTGGAGTCCGGACGCCAGCCCAGCAGCCGGTGCATGGTGGTGGCCGTCAGGCCCTCGAGCCGTCGCCGGTCGTCGGCGTCGAACCCCGCACCCGGCCGCTCCTGCGCCTCGCGCACCGACTCCAGCAGCCGCGCCGCGGCCTTGCCGGTCGGTGCCGTGAGCGCGATCCGCAGCTCGCGGGGGTCCGGGCCACCGGCCGCCTCGGCGGCCAGCACCGCGAGCAGTCCGGCCACCGTCGTCGTCTTGCCGGTGCCCGGGCCGCCGGTCAGCACGGTCGTCCACTGCCGCGCCGCGGCCAGCGCCACGGCCCGCTGGTCGGCCGACCCCTCGTCGGGGAACAGCCGGTCGGCGTGGGCCTCGAGCAGGGCGTCGTCGACCACGGGCGGCGTCGCCTCGGCCCGGCGCACGAGGTCGTCGCGAACCTGCCCCTCCTCGCGCCAGTAGCGGTCGAGGTAGACCAGGCCGTGCTCGACCCGCGCCACCGACGAGGCGGCGAAGGCCGAGACCGCCAGGTCGTCGGCCCAGCCGTCGCCGTCGGGCCAGGGCAGGTCGTCGCCGTCGGCGATGCCTGTCAGGTCCACGCAGACCGAGCCGTGCCGAGCGGCGCGCACGGCCAGCGCGACCCCGAGCCGGAGCCGCTCGTCGTCCTCGCCGACGAGCTCGCCGAGGCGCAGCGCGGCCGCACATGCCTCGCAGGTAGAGGTAGAGCACGCCGCCGAGGTGGGTCTCCGGCTCGTAGCCGGGCAGCCGCCAGCGCAGGTAGCGGTGCGCGACGACGCTGTAGAGCAGCGCCTGGAGCGGGTAGTGGCTGTGCAGCATCGCCTCGGCCAGCGCCGGTGGGGCGTAGTCGGCGGCCGTCGGCGGCCGCCCCTGCTCGCCGAGCAGGTTGGTCTTGTAGTCGACGACCAGGAAGCGCTGGTCGGCACCCGAGCCCACGCGGAGCACCGCGTCGACCGAGCCGCCGAGATAGCCCGTCAGCGGCTGGTCGGCCAGCGGCGGCCGGGCCAGCCGGTCGGCGTACGGCAGCAGCGGGTCGCCCTCGGGCAGGTGCGTGCGCAGCAGGTCGGCCACGTCGCCGACGAGGTGCCCGGGCCGGTCGCCGGCGGCGTGGTCGCCACCGGCCATGGGCAGCTCGAAATCCAGCTCGCGCAGGCGGTCGCGCAGCGGGACCTGCGCCAGCGTCCGGTCGCCGGCCAGCGGCCCGAGCGGCGTGTGGTGCAGCGGCACCAGGGCCGCGGCGAGCACATCGGGATCGACGTCGACCGGCCACCAGCGCAGCTCCTCGCCGACCCGCGCCCGCAGCTCGGCCTCGAGGACGGGGGCGTCGGGGTCGGCGTGCTCCAGGACCGCGTGGACCAGCGACCCGAACGCGGCGCCTGCCGGCAGCTCGGCCATCGGCGAGACCGGGGACGGATGCGCCGGCTCGGCGTCCGGCTCAGCAGCGGGGGCAGGCATGCCGGGCAGGTCGGGCAGGGACTCGTCGGGCTCGTCGGTCAGCACCGTCACCGCCGGCTCGCTGCCGACCGAGGGCGCCTGCTCCTCCACGCGGACCAGCCCCGAGTAGGAGGTACGACGCCAGGCGGTGTCGACCTCGCGTCCGAAGGCCCGCACCCCCAGCTCGGTCTGCTCGCCGCGGCTCGGCGCGGGGCGCTCCTCGGCCGGCTCGACCACCTCCGCGGTCGGCCC
>NZ_LUPI01000019.1:0-65439 GCF_001627265.1 Nocardioides sp. REDSEA-S30_B4
GCCTCCTGCGGTCGTCGGTCCTGGTCGCGGGCGGTGGCGTCCCCGGCGGGCTCGGCGAACCGGACCTGGAGCCGGCCGTCCTCGACCCGGGCGCCGGCCACCCGCAGGCGGGAGAGGCCGGACGGGAGCGTGAGCAGGCGGCGGTAGGAGCCGACCGTGACCACCAGCTCGTCGTCGTTGCGCGCGATGTCCACCTCCGCCCGGGTGACGAAGGGCAGCGCCAGGCGCAGCTCGGCCCCCCGCTCGGTGCGGGTGACCTGGAAGGGACCCTCACCCTGCGGCGGCGCGAGCGGGTCGGATCCGTCGTACACCTCGGTCGCCAGGGCGTGCAGGGCCTCGACGCCGACCGGCTCCACGGGGCGGTACTCCGAGCGCCACACCGGCAGCCCCGCGAAGGACTGCGAGACCTGGGCGAGCACGGCGTCCTGGGCCGCGACCCAGCCCTCGCGCCAGGCGTCGCCGCCCGAGGGGAAGACCCGGTTGGCCACCACGCCGTCCACGCGGTAGCCGAAGAGTGAGAGGTTGGTGTAGCTGCGACGGGCCTCCGCCAGCACGACCGTCTCGGGGGTCAGGACGAGACGCACGCTCGCCTCCGGTCCGGACAGCAGTGCCCGGACCTCCTCGAGCTCGGCGTGCAGCCGCTCGATCGCGTCGAAGACGTCGTCCCCGGGCATGGGGACGCCGGCCGCCCTCGTGAGGACCGGCTTCAGGGCCTTGACGATGCGCCGCTCGGCGGGCAGGACGCGGTGCATGTACCACCCCAGCGCCTCGGGGAGGGCCAGCAGCCGCAGCGTCTCGGCGGTGGGTGCACAGTCGACGACCACGACGTCCCAGCGCCCGGACATGGCCTGGAGCCGCAGCTCGAGCAGGGCCAGGACCTCCTCGGCCCCCGGAATCACCGTCAGCTCCTCCGCCGCGACCGGATCCACCCCCGCGACGTCGAGGACCGAGAGCAGGTAGCGCTGGATGTCGGCCCAGGACTGCTGGAACCGCAGCTGGGCGTCGACCTGTTGGACGAAGAGGCGGGGGGCCACCTCGGTGGGCTCGGGGCCGACGGGGGCACCGAACGCGTCGGCCAGGGAGTGCGCGGCGTCCGTCGAGAGCACCAGCGTGCGGTGTCCGTCGGCGGCAGCCAGCGCAGCCGTGCCCGACGCGATCGTCGACTTCCCGACGCCGCCCTTGCCGGTGAACAGGAGGATGCGCACGCAGCCGCCCTCAGGCCAGCTGCTCGACGCGCTTCTTGAGCCCCTTGAGCGCGGTGTCGATGAGGATCTTCTCGCCCTTGCGCTTGAGCATCCCGATGAGGGGGATGGAGACGTCGAGGGCCAGACGGTAGGTGACCTCGGTCGACCCGCCCTTCTCGCGCAGCACGTAGGCGCCGTCGAGGGCGCGAAGCATCTTGCCCTCGACGAGGGTCCAGGTGACCTCACGGTCCCCGTCCCAGGTGTAGGCCAGGGTGTACTCGTCCTTGATCGGCGAGACGTCGAGTGCGAAGAACACCTGCTCGGCGCGACCGTCGGCCCCGGTGGCGACGACGTCGGCGGTGGTGACGCCCTTGGCCCAGGCGGGGTAGCTCTCGAAGTCGGCGATCACGGCCATGACCTCGGAGGGGGTGGCGTCGATCACGATCGACGAGGTGGTCTGCTCAGCCACTGCGACTCTCTTTCCGACGCTGGACAGCGGGGGTTCGTGACGGGTTCGTCAGGGGTCAGCGGGGGGACCTCCGGCTGCGCGAGCGTACCGGATGGGGCCCCCTCCGCCCGACGGCGGTAACGTGCCCGGGCACGTTCGTCGAAGGCCAGACAGGAGCAGCCGTGCGCGAGTACTCGACGCCCATGACCGTCGAGGTCCCCACCACCGGCAACCTCACCGACGCCGTCGTCCGCAACGCGGCCGAGGCGCCCGACGCGGTGGTGATGAGCCGCCCCGACGGTGCCGGCGACTGGACCGACGTGACCGCAGCCTCGTTCCACGACCAGGTACGCGCCGTCGCCAAGGGCCTGGTCGCCGCGGGCATCGAGCCCGGCGACCGGGTGGCGCTGATGTCGAAGACACGCTTCGAGTGGACGCTGCTGGACTACGCCATCTGGTTCGCCGGTGCTGTGACGGTGCCGGTCTACGAGACCTCCTCGGAGGAGCAGGTCGCCTGGATCCTCGCCGACTCCGGCGCCCGTGCCGTCGTCACCGAGGGCCCCGAGCACACAGCCCGGGTCACCGCGGTCCGCGCCGACCTCGAGGACCTCCGTCACGTGTGGTCCTTCGCCGACAACGCGGTCGACGTCCTGTCGCGCCTGGGTGCCGACGTCGCCGACGAGCAGCTGGAGCAACGTCGTACGACGGCGACACCGCTGGACCTGGCGACGATCATCTACACCTCCGGCACGACCGGACGCCCGAAGGGCTGCATGCTCACGCACGGCAACTTCCTCTTCGAGCTGGGCGTGGCCACCGAGGAGCTCGAGTCCCTCTTCGAGACCGAGGGCGCCTCCACGGTGCTCTTCCTCCCGCTGGCGCACGTCTTCGCCCGGATCATCCAGGTGGGCTGCGTCATGTCGCGCACCCGCCTGGGCCACAGCCCCGACATCAAGAACCTCCTGCCGGACCTGCAGTCCTTCCGCCCGACCTTCGTGCTCGCCGTGCCGCGGGTCTTCGAGAAGGTCTTCAACACCGCCTCCCAGAAGGCGGCCGCCGAGGGCCGCGGCAAGGTCTTCGACCGGGCCACCGAGACCGCCATCGCCTGGTCGCGCGCACAGGACCGGGGGCGGGTCCCGCTGAGGGTCCGGGCCGAGCACGCCGTCTTCAGCCGGCTCGTCTACGGCAAGCTCCTCGCCGCGCTCGGCGGCAGCTGCACGTTCGCGGTCTCCGGCGGCGCGCCCCTCGGGGAGCGGCTGGGCCACTTCTACCGCGGCGTCGGGCTGACCATCCTCGAGGGCTACGGCCTGACCGAGACCACCGCCGCCCTCACCGTCAACCTGCCGGGCGCGCACAAGATCGGCACGGTCGGGCGTCCCTTGCCGGGCACGGCCGTGCGCGTGGCCGACGACGGCGAGCTGCTCTTCCGCGGCGGCCAGGTGTTCGCCGGCTACTGGGGCAACGAGTCGGCCACGGCCGAGACCCTCGAGCGCGACGGGTGGTTCCACAGCGGCGACGTCGGCGAGGTCGACGACGAGGGCTTCGTGCGCATCACCGGCCGCAAGAAGGAGATCCTGGTGACCGCCGGCGGCAAGAACGTCGCCCCCGCCGTCCTGGAGGACCGGGTCCGTGCCCACGCCCTGGTCGACCAGTGCCTCGTGGTCGGCGACGGCCAGCCCTTCATCGGTGCGCTCGTCACCCTGGACCGCGAGGCGCTGACCGTCTGGGCCGAGGCCCGTGGTCTGTCCGGCTCGGCCGAGGACCTGCTCGACCACGCCGACGTCCGGGCCGCGGTGGAGGAGGCGGTCGAGGACGCCAACAAGGCGGTCTCCAAGGCCGAGTCGATCCGCAAGTTCGTGGTGATCGCCGACGAGTGGACCGAGGAGGGCGGGCAGCTCACGCCCAGCCTGAAGCTGCGTCGCTCCGTGGTCATGCGCGAGTCGCGGGCCCACGTGGAGGCGCTCTACCGCTGATCCCGGGCGCCACCCCACCAGCGGACGAACGACATCTCTGGAATCCGCTCAGGCTCACGGCGGTCCGCAATTGCGCGAAAAGGGCCCAACGGCCCTACCGACGCTCCTAGCATGAACTCGGAGGGAGGCGCTGCCGCGCCTCTGTCATGACGTGCGGACATGGGGAATGGGGCCCCACGTCCCTGCAACGAAAGGTTCGTGATGGACCGTCGCAGGATGCTGCTTGTCGCCGCCGCCGTGGTGGCCGCGCTGGGGACCGCGCTGGTGTTCCTCTACGTCCGCGGCGCCGACAACCGGGCCGAGGAGAAGTTCGAGACCACCGACGTGCTGGTCGCCACCGTGCAGATCGAGCGCGGTGAGCGCATCGCCGACGCCGCCGCGGCCGGCAAGCTCGCCCGTCAGGCCGTCCCCCAGGGCCAGGTCCTGCCCGGCGCCCTGGTCACCACCGAGGGCGTCGACCAGCAGCTCGCGCTGACCGTCATCTACCCCGGCGAGCAGATCGTGCCGCAGAAGCTCGGCGACACCGCCGTGGACGAGCCGCGCCTGCAGATCCCCGACCAGGGCGACATGGCGATGTCGATCAACCTCACCGACCCCGCCCGCGTGGCGGGCTTCGTGAACCCCGGTTCCGAGGTGGCGATCTTCATCAACGGCAGCGACGCCACCACCGGACAGCCCTACTCCCGCGTGCTGCTCACCCGGGTCAAGGTCATCGCGGTCGGCTCGACGACGCCCGTCACCACTACGACCACGACCAACGGCCAGGGCGGCGAGGGCGGCCAGCAAGTCGTCGAGTCGCTGCCCCGCACCCTCATCACGCTCTCGGTCAGCCAGGTCCAGATGCAGCGGGTGCTGCTCGGCCAGCAGCAGGGCGAGCTCTCCTTCGCGCTGCTCACCGAGGACTCCAAGGTCACCCTCGCCCCGCCCACCACCACCGACTCCCTCTTCCAGTGAGCTGATCCGATGCCCGTCGCCGTCGACACCGAGACCAGTGCGGTCACCGCGCTGCTGGCCGGCATGCCGCCGGGCAGCCAGGGCGTCGACTCCGTGGACCGGATGCGCGCCTGGCTCGGCCAACACCTCGACGAGTACGTCGTCGTGCTCGGTCCCCACCTCGACCTGGACGACTGCCTGAAGGTCTGCGAGGACCTGCGGGTCAGCCGGCCCACCGTCAGCGTCGTGCTGGTGCGCGACAAGCTGGACACCGGGGTGCTGGGCAGCGCCATGAAGGCCGGCGCCCGCGACGTCGTGGCCGTCGAGGACACCGAGGCCGTCCGCGGCGCGGTCGACCGGGCCCGGGAGTTGTGGACTGCGCTGCGCGGCCCCAGTGGCGCCCAGCAGCTCGGGCGCGTCGTGACCGTCTTCTCGCCCAAGGGCGGGGTGGGCAAGACCACGATGGCGGTCAACCTCGCGCTGGCACTCACCGAGCGTGGCGCGCGCCGGGTCTGCCTGGTCGACCTCGACCTCGCCTTCGGCGACGTCGCCATCACCATGCAGCTGTTCCCCACGCACTCCATCGAGCACGCCATCGGCTCCGAGGACTCCCTCGACGCCGCCCATCTCGACACCCTGCTGACCCGGCACGCCGACTCCATGATGGTGCTGGCCGCCCCGGCACACCCGGACGTCCGCGAGCGGGTCTCCCCCATGCTGGTGGCCAAGGTCCTGCGCACGCTGCGCGAGACCTTCGACTTCGTCGTCGTCGACACCGCGCCGTCGTTCGACGAGCAGGTCCTGACCGCGCTCGACGAGACCGACGAGTGCGTCATCGTGGCCACCCTGGACGTGCCCACCCTGAAGAACGTCAAGGTCGCCCTCGAGACCCTGGACATGCTCGACATCGCCCGGGGCCACCGCCACCTGCTGCTCAACCGCGCCGACGACGCGGTCGGCATCACCGGTGACAAGGTCGAACAGATCCTCGGCATCCCCGTCTCGGCCTCGGTGTCCTCCGCGGTCGAGGTGGCCGCCGCCACCAACGCGGGCACGCCCATCGTCGTGTCCACACCCTCACACCAGTCCAGCCAGGCCGTGCGCGCCCTCGCCTCGGAGATCGCGGGGGTCCCCCTCGCCGGTCCCGAGCACGACGACTCCGACCCGGCCCCCACCGACAGCGACGAGCACGACGCCGCGGAGCGCGGCCGGTCCCGCTTCCGGTTCAGGAGGTAACCCATGAGCAGCCTCGCCGACCGCCTTGCGGCCGCCCGTCAGGCCGAGCAGGCCGCCGCGGACGCCGACGCCCCCCAGGGCCCCGATGCCGGCGCTCCCCCGACCGCCGACGCCGCGTCTACCACCCCCGCGGCCGCACCGGCCGCGGGCTCGAGCGCGGTGGCAGCCGCCGCCCGGCGTACCGCTCCCGAGCCGCCGCGGAAGACCCGGCTCACGTCGCAGCAGGGCGACCGGATCGAGGAGCTGAAGCAGAGCGTGCACACCGAGCTGCTCAAGCAGCTCGGTCCGCAGCTCTACGACGCCGACATGGACCAGGACCAGCTCGACCAGCGGGTCCGCGCCGTCCTCGCCGACGTGCTCAGCGCGCAGGACCGTCCCCTCTCCAGCAGCGACCGCCAGCGCGTCACCCAGGAGATCAGCGACGACATCCTCGGCTACGGCCCCATCGAGCCCTACCTGCGCGACCCCGATGTCTCCGAGGTCATGGTCAACGGGCACAAGGACATCTGGCTCGAGCGCAAGGGCAAGCTGGTCCCGGCGGAGGCGACCTTCGCCGACGAGGCGCACCTGCGTCGCACCATCGACAAGATCGTCTCCCGCATCGGTCGACGCGTCGACGAGTCCTCCCCGATGGTCGACGCCCGCCTCCCCGACGGCAGCCGCGTCAACGCCGTGGTCCCGCCGCTGGCGGTCGACGGCTCCGCGCTGACGATCCGGAAGTTCGCCGCCGACCCGCTCACCGCGCTCGACCTGATCTCGTTCGGCTCCCTGACCCCCCAGACCTGCGACTTCCTCGAGGCCTGCGTCCGTGGCCGCCTCAACGTCATCGTCTCCGGCGGCACCGGCGCCGGAAAGACGACCACCCTCAACGTGCTGTCCTCCTTCATCCCCGGCGACGAGCGCATCGTGACCATCGAGGACGCCGCCGAGCTCCAGCTCAAGCAGGACCACGTCGTGCGCCTGGAGTCGCGCCCGGCCAACATCGAGGGCAAGGGCGCGGTCACGATCCGCGACCTGGTCAAGAACAGCCTGCGCATGCGACCCGACCGCGTGATCGTCGGCGAGGTCCGCGACGCCTCGGCGCTGGACATGCTGCAGGCGATGAACACCGGCCACGACGGCTCCATCTGCACCCTGCACTCCAACGGTCCCCGCGACACGCTCTCCCGCATGGAGACCATGGTCCTGATGGCGGGCATGGACCTGCCGATGCGCGCGATCCGCGAGCAGGTCGCCAGCGCCGTGGACCTGATCGTCCACCAGTCCCGGCTCAAGGACGGCTCGCGCCGCATCACGCACATCACCGAGGTCGAGCGGATGGAAGGCGACGTGATCACCCTCCAGGACATCTTCGTGTACGACGCCTCGCTGGGCTTCGACGCCGACGGGCGCTCGCTCGGGCGGCTGCGTCCCACCGGCCTGCGCCCGAAGTTCCTGGAGAAGATGGCCTACGCCAACGTCACCGTCGACCCGATGGTCTTCGCCACGGACCGCATGTGATGCCCCGCCTTCTCGGACCCTCCACGAGGCGGCGCACGGGCCACCTCGGACGGCTGCTCGCCGCGCTGCTCGCCCTGGCCTGGGTGGTGTGGCCGGCGAGCGCCGGCGCCGCCGGCGAGGCGGCCTCGATCTCCTACGTCGAGCCGACCGCCGACGGCACGGTGCAGGTCATCGTGTCCCTGCCACCCGACGCCGCGCCGGACCTCGGCAGCGTCGAGCTCCGCATCGGCGGCGACCGGGTCGACGCGGAGGCCGAGCCCGCCGGCACGTCCGGTGCCGTCCGGCGCACCGCCGTCCTGGTGATGGACACCAGCAACTCGATGCGGGGCGAGAAGATCGCGGCCGCGAAGTCGGCTGCGCTCGCCTACGTCGACGGCCTGCCCGACGACGTGTCGCTGGGCATCGTGACCTTCGCCCGCTCGGTCGCCCAACCCCTCGCCCCCACCCAGGACCGCGCGGCTGCCCGCTCGGTCATCGACGGCCTGGAGCTCTCCGCGCAGACCGCGCTCTACGACGGCGTGCTCAGCGCCGTCGATGTCGCGGGCACGGAGGGTCAGCGCACGCTGGTGGTGCTGTCCGACGGGGCCGACACCACCGACACCACGTTGGAGACGGTGACGGCGGCGGTCGAGGGCGCCGGGGTCCGCCTCGACGTCGTCTCGCTGGTCCAGGACCCTGCCGACGACCTCACGGCCCTCTCCGCGGCCGGGGACGGCGAGGTCATCCCCGCGACGAGCGAGGCGCTGACGCGCACCTTCGCCGCCGAGGCGGACGTGCTGGACCGCCAGGTGCTGGTCACCGCCCAGGTCCCCGGCGACCTCGACTCCGTCGACCAGACCATCGCCGTCAGCATGGACACCAGCTCCGGGACGGTGTCCGCGGAGGCGTTCGCCGCGGTCGCGGAGTCCGTCGCCGGTGGCACCGGTGTCGACGACCAGCTGCTGCGCTCGGGCGGCTGGGTCGTGCCCAGCTGGGCGATGTACGCCGGCGTGCTGGCGATCGGGGTGGGGCTGGTGGTCCTGCTGGTCGCTCTCGTCCCCCGTCCGGCGCCGGCGCCCAGCGCCGCTGACCGCGTCGTCTCCTACACCGCCCGTACCGGTGGCGCCCCGGAGCACGAGACGCCGCGGCTCGACACCGAGCAGGCCATCGCCCAGGCCAAGGACGCCGCCGCCCAGGTGCTGCGCCGCACCAAGGGCCTCGAGGCGAGGATCGCGCACCGTCTCGAAGGCGCGGGCAGCGAGCTCAAGCCCGCCGAGTGGCTGCTCGTCCACGCCGGGATCGTCGTCGTCTCCGGCATCTTCGGACTGCTCCTGGGGGCGGGCAACATCATCCTCGGGCTGGTGTTCATCCTGCTCGGCGTGGCCGGCCCCTGGGTCTACCTCGGGCTGCGCCGTTCCCGGCGCCGCAAGGCCTTCAACGCGGGCCTGCCCGACACCCTGCAGCTGATCAGCGGCTCGCTGTCCGCCGGGCTCTCGCTGGCCCAGTCGGTCGACACCGTGGTCCGCGAGGGCCCCGAGCCGATCTCGACCGAGTTCCGCCGCGTCCTGGTGGAGACCCGGCTCGGCGTGACGATCGAGGACGCCCTCGAGGGCCTGGCCGAGCGCTTCGACAGCAAGGACTTCGAGTGGGTCGTCATGGCGATCCGCATCCAGCGCCAGGTCGGTGGCAACCTCGCCGAGCTGCTGGACACCGTGGCGGGCACCATGCGCGAGCGCGAGTACGTCCGCCGACAGGTCAACGCTCTGGCCGCCGAGGGCAAGCTCTCGGCCTGGGTGCTCGGCCTGCTCCCGCCCCTGTTCATGGTCTACCTGCTGCTGACCAACTACGACTACGTCAGCGTGATGTTCACCGAGCCTCTCGGCATCGTCATGATGGTGGGAGCGGCCCTGTGGCTCGCGGTCGGCGTGTTCTGGATGAGCCGTCTGGTGAAGGTGGAGGTGTGAGATGACCCTGCTGCTCGTGCTTGGGGTGCTCCTGGTCCTCGTCGCCATCCTGCTGGTGGCCTCGGCCACCACCAGCGACGCCGAGGCCTCCGGGGTCGGCAAGTCGCTGGCGGTCCTGCAGGCGATGACCAGCGCACCCAAGGAGCTGACCGACGAGATCGACCGTCCGTTCTCCGAGCGGGTCTGGGAGCCGCTGCAGGCCAGGACCCTGGGCCTGGGTCGCCGACTGTCCGGGGCCGACTCCGCGGAACGGATCCGGCGCAAGCTGGACCTCGCGGGCAACCCGCCGGGCTGGACCGTCGACCGGGTCACCTCCGGCAAGATCGTCGGCGCCGTGGCGGGTCTCGTGGTCGCGCTGCTGTTCAGCCTGATGCTCGGTGCCGGCACCCCGGTCCGGATCGCCGTGGTCCTCGGCGGTCTGGTCGTCGGGTTCTTCGGCCCCAACCTTTACCTCTACCAGAAGGCCTACGACCGCTCCCTGCAGATCCAGCGCGACCTGCCCGACGCCATCGACCTGATGACGATCAGCGTGGAGTCGGGTCTCGGCTTCGACGCTGCGGTGCAGCAGGTGTCCCGCAACACCGACGGCCCGTTGGCCGAGGAGTTCTCCCGGGTGCTGCGCGAGATGCAGATCGGGCAGGGACGCGCCGCCGCGCTACGCGCCATGTCCGATCGCACCAACGTCGCGGACCTGAAGAGCTTCGTGAGCTCGATGGTCCAGGCCGACTCCTTCGGCGTGCCCGTCGGCCAGGTGCTGCGCGTGCAGTCCAGCGAGATGCGCGTCAAGCGCCGCCAGCGGGCCGAGGAGAAGGCCCAGCAGGTGCCGGTCAAGATCACCGTCCCGCTGATCTTCTGCATCCTGCCCTGCCTGTTCGTGGCGGTCATGGGGCCTGCCGTCATCAGCATCATGGACAGCTTCTGAGACACGGCGCCGATCCGACGACGATGAGGAACGCCCCCGACCTGCGCATCGCGGCCGCCGCGCGCGGCTTCGTGCTGCTCGCGCTCGGGGGGCCGATCCTGTGGGGACGTGACGTGTCCTCCGTGATCGCCCTGGCCGCCCTGGGCACCGGCTGGCTGCTGGCCCTGAATCTCGAGCTGCGGGCCCCCCGGCTGCGCGTGCCCCTGGTCGTCCTCGACGCGGGGTTCGTCGGCCTGGTCGCAGGCACCGAGCTCACCTCCCAGGCGGTGCTGGGCGCCCTGGCCGTGCCACCGTTCATCGCCGGCCTGTGGCAGGGCCTGCGCGGTGTGCTGCTGGCCCTGTCCGCGGAGCTGATCGCGGTGGTGGTGGTCGGCATCGCCTCGGGCGGACCGCTCAGCGCGGACCAGTCCTTCGCGATCTTCACCTGGGCGGCGATGGGTCTCGCGCTCGGCATGGTCGCCACCTTCGTGCGCGGCGCACTGCGCGACGACGACCCGATGGCGCCGTACCGGCACGCATCCGACCTGCTGCGCGAGCTCAACCAACTCAGCGTCGGCCTGTCGTCGGGCCTGGAGCCGCGCAGCCTCGGCGGGGTCATCCTCAGCACCGTGCTCGACGAGGTCCCGGCGTCGGCGGTCAGCATCCACGTCCCGCTGGACGACCACCTCGCCACCCTCACCGCCAAGTCGCTGCCCGGTGGCGACCTCGACCGGTGCGCGGACTTCGCCACCGCGGCCTGGGCGCGCGACCAGGTCGTGGTCGAGGACGGCATCTTCGCCTTCCCCCTCGAGGGGCACCGCTCGACGGTCGCCGTGGTGAGCGGCTCGCTCCCCCCGGGCTCCAGCGTCGGACCCGACGAGCTGCGCCACCGCGTGACCCGGTTGCAGGTGGCCCTAGAGGAGCAGGCGGTGCAGCTCGAGACGGGGCTGCTCTTCGAGGCCTTCCGCGACACCGCGACAGCCGACGAGCGGCAGCGGCTCTCGCGGGAGATGCACGACGGCGTGGCGCAGGACATCGCCTCCCTCGGCTACCTCGTCGACGCACTCGCTGCCCAGGCCCCGACCCCGGAGGCCGAGGCCCAGCTGGGCATGCTCCGCGAGCGCGTCACCGCGATCGTCTCGGAGGTACGCCGCTCGGTCACCACCCTGCGCACGACCGTGGGCACCAGCGAGTCGCTCGGCACCGCCATCGTCGGAGTCACCCGCAACCTGAGCCAGACCTCGGGCATCCCCATCGAGGTCACCCTCGACGAGCAGGCGCAGCGGCTGCGGCCCGAGGTGGAGGCCGAGCTGTTCCGCATCACTCAGGAGGCGCTCAACAACGCCGTCAAGCACGCCGAGTGCCGCACCATCCGGGTGCACTGCCAGGTGGCCGCACCCACGGCTGCCATCACCGTGATCGATGACGGCAAGGGTCTGGGCGAGGCACGCTCGGACTCCTACGGTATGGGAATCATGCGAGAGCGAGCCCACCTCATCGACGCCGACCTGGCGATCGAGGAGCCACCCGGCGGCGGGCTGAGCGTCAGCGTCCGCCTGCCCGCGGAGCAGCGGCCGCCGGCCGCACCCACCCCCGAGACGAAGCAGGTGAGCACCCCCCGATGAGCGAGAACATCTCCGTCATGCTGGTCGACGACCACGAGCTGATCCGCACGGGGCTGGCCGGGGTCTTCGACCTCCAGCCCGACATGACGGTCGTGGGCCAGGCCGGCTCGGTGGCCGAGGCGCTGACCCGCTTCGAGGAGGTGCGGCCCGACGTGGTGGTCACTGACCTGCAGCTGGGCGACGGCACCGGTCTCGACATCGTCCGGGCCCTGCGACGCGACCACGAGGACGTCGGCCTCATCGTGCTGACCATGCACTCCGGTGACGACCAGATCTTCGCCGCCATGGAGGCCGGCGCCTCCGGTTTCGTCGGCAAGGACGCCCCCTCCCCCGAGGTCGTCAAGGCCGCCCGCCACGCCTCGGTCTCCCCCCGCTCGTTCATCTGCAGCGGACTGGTCGGCGCCATGATGCGCCGCGGGGCGGCGGAGTCCACCCGGCTCACCGACCGAGAGCACGAGGTCCTCGTGCTGCTCGCCGACGGCCTGGGCGCCGCCCAGATCGGGGCACAGCTCTACATGAGCGAGTCGACCGCCAAGTCCCACATCGCGCGGATCTACCAGAAGCTCGGCGCCGCCAACCGCGCCCAGGCGCTGGTCACCGCGATGCGGATCGGCCTGCTCTCGAGCGTGCAGCGCCAGCCCGGCACCCCCTGAGCACCTGGCCCTCCGCAGGGGCCTCTACGCCGCTAGCAGATCCGCACTAGTCCGGAATGACTATGCCGGTCCGGACCTTCATGGGATGAACCGTCCCCCGGGTACGGCCGAGAATGGAGTCCATGAGGCTCCTCGTCGGGGGCCGCAGACCACAGGGAGAAATCACATGCTCGAGTTCCTGCGCATCATGCTGGACGCCCGCTCCGAGGACCGCGACGAGCGCGGCGCCTCCGCCGTCGAGTACGGCCTGCTCATCGCCGGCATCGCCGCGCTGATCGTCGTCGTCGTGTTCGCCTTCGGCGGCGCCATCGAGGAGATTTTCGATGACACCTGCGACACGATCGCCACCAGCGCCGGCACCACCCAGTGCGCCGACCGACCCACCACCTGACGCAAGCCGCCTCGCGGCCGTGTGGCCCTCGCCCCGTCTCAGGACCGGGCGAGGGCCACACGCACGAGCAGGGTCGGGTGGCTGCCGAACCACCAGTGCGACCACGCCGGCGGGGTGGGGTCGGCCAGGGAGCGCAGCGCCAGGCGCCGCTGCAGGTCCACGAAGGCCTCCGGGTCCTCGGTCACCCGCAGCGCCTCGACGTCGGCGCGCAGCTCGATGGTGCGGCTGATCCCGTTCTGGACCGGCAGGGCGAGCACGCTCCCGACCGCGAGCAGCGCCACCAGCGTCGGCACCGTCGCCGGGTCGTCGGCTCGCCGACGGCCCAGGACCAGGCCCAGCAGGCCCACCGCCGCCGCGGCGCCGCTGGCACCGAGCACGGTGCCGACCAGGACGTCGTCGTGCCTGGCGTGCGCGAGCTCGTGGGCCACCACCGCGAGCGCCTCGTCGCGCGGCACGTCGCGGACCAGGTTGTCGTAGAGGACCACGCGGCGGCTGTCGGCGAACCCGGACACGTAGGCGTTGAGGGTCGTCGTCCGTCGGGATGCGTCAGCGACCAGGACCTCGTCCACGGGGACCCCCTCAGCCTCGGCGAGCTCGAGGACGCCGGTCCGCAGGTCGCCGTCGGGCAACGGGGCGAAGTCGTTGAACAACGGCTCCACCACCAGCGGGTAGGCGAAGCTGCCTGCGACGACCAGACCCGCCGCGAGTCCAGCGACCACGGCCGGCCAGGCCCGTCGCCACCGGCGGGCACAACCGACGACCACCAGCGCGAGCAGGCCCGTCACCACGATGTCCAGCGCCTCGGCGACCACCAGGTCCCTGGCGAAGCCGGTCCATGTCTGGTCGGAGAGCCCGGCGGCCCTGACGTGCCGGCGTGAGAGCACCGAGAAGGTCAGGGTCGCCACCCGCGCGACCAGCTCGACCCCCGCCACGGCGAGGAGCACCTGGACCCACCAGCGGCCGGGGAGCCGGCCCGCCCAGCGGCGTACGCGGGCGGACAGGGCGAGCAGCACCACGACGAGCAGGTTCACGGCGGTCGCCGCCCACCCCCATCGCCGCAGCACGCCCGTGAACTGCTCGGCTCGGGCCACCTCCGCGCTGGTCAGCACGTCCTCCACCGGCACGGGGTCCGGCGTCCCTCCGGGCACCGGCGACCACGGCACGAGCAGCGCGGCCAGGAGCAGGAAGACACCCGTCGCGACCACCGTGACCGCGATCGCGACGCGCCGCTGCGCGATCATCCGGCAGCCTCGGTCAGCAGCCGCTGCCAGGTGCGCGTCACCTCGGCCGGGTCGGTGCCGACGGCGGCCAGGGCGGCGGCCAGGTCCGCACCGTCGGAGGTCCGTCGGTAGACCTCGACGAGCCCGTCCTCCCCCACGAGCGTCGCCAGGGCGCGGCAGGCCAACCAGGCCGCCTCGTAGGCGGCGCCGAGGTGCGGCGCCGTGAGGTCGAAGTCGGACTCGTCGGGCAGCCGGTCGGGGACCCCGTCCTCACGCACCCGCTCGAGGACCTGGGCGGCGGTCCGTGAGAGGGGCAGGTCGACGTCGAGGAGGGCGACGTAGTCGGCGAACCCCTCCACCAGCCACACCGGCGCCCGGCTGGTGGGTGCCCCGGTGACGGCGTGGACGGCCTCGTGGGTCATCACCACCTGGGCGCCGGTCCGCCGCAGTCGACCGAGCTCGGCCGGGTTGACGAAGACGTGCACCGGCGAGGAGGTGGACAGCAGGCCGTCCACGGACGCGGTCACCGCGGCCACCTCGCGGTAGGTCCCCTCGGGCACACCCAGCACGGCGTCGAGCCCCGCTGCGTCCTGCGGCACCTCCACCACCAGCGGCCCGGCACTGTCGCCGAGCACCTTCGCGGCCTGCGGCACCGCACGCCGCGCCAGGAGGGAGTACGGCGCCGGGTCGGCGCCCGTGGTGATCACGAGCGTGTCCTCGCCCCGGTCGACCAGCACGGGGCCGCGCAGCCACAGCGGCACCCGGCCCCCGGTGAACCCGGTCACCCCCACGGCCTGCGCCGACGACCGGAGGCCCACCTCCACCTCCGTGCGCGCGACTCCACGATCGACCCCACCCAGCGACCAGGTCAGGTCGGCCCGCACCGCCCAGCTGCCGTCCTCGGCAGGGACACCGAGGGTGTCGACGTAACGGAGGTCGAGGTCCCGCACCCGCAGGGTCCGGGCGTTCCCGGCCAGCGACTCCAGGAGACTGCGGGCCGCGGCGTCATCGGCGGGCGCGAGTGAGGCGGCGGCCGCGCCGTCGCCGGTCGAGAGGGCACGCTCGAGGGAGTCGAGCGCCGTGGTGGCTGCGACGGGGTCGGCAGCGGCCGGCACGTCCGCGGGCGGCGCCGCGACGTAGGGCCCGTCGGCCAGTCGGGTGACGACCAGGACCGCAGCGAGGACGCCCGCGAGGAGCAGCGCCAGGACGACCCGAGGTCGTCGCCGCCGTGCGGGCGGAGCGTCGATCGGCGAGGGTGCTGCCGGGTCAGCCAGGACGGACCGCGCCGACGTACGGCATGGAGTGCAGCGGGGAGACCCGGACGCCCTGGCTGGGGTTGGCCGCGTGGACGATCATTCCGTTGCCGATGTAGATGCCGACGTGGCTGATCGGGCTGTAGTAGAAGACCAGGTCACCGGGCTGCAGCGCGCTGGCGGCGACGCGGGGCCCGGAGGAGAACTGGGCGCCCGAGGAGTGCGGCAGGCCGACACCCGCGGTGCCGTAGGCACGCATCGTCAGCCCGGAGCAGTCGAAGGCGCTGGGGCCGGCGGCGCCGTAGACGTAGGCCTTCCCGACCTGGGCCATGGCGTACCGGATCGCCGCGGCGGCGCGGCCGGAGGCGGGCACCGAGGCAGGCACCCGGTCGCTGTCGCGGGAGAGCACCTCCTCGCGCTCCTCCTCCTCGAGGCGGGCCAGCAGGCTCTCGGCCTCGTCGAGCTTGGACTCGATGGTCGACTTCTCGCTGGCCAGGCGGTCCTTGAGCCGGGCGACCTCGGCGGTGCGGCGGGTCGTGGCCTGCAGTCGGATGCCGAGCGCCTTGACCTCGGAGGCGTAGGAGTCGAAGAGCTGGTCGGTCAGGCTGTCGTAGGCCGACATGGTCGACATCTGCGACAGGAACGCCGACGGGTCGCCGGAGAGGGCGACCTGGCCGACGGCCGAGAGCCGGTGCCCCTCGTAGGTGCGGATGACCGCGTCGCGCACGCGGTTGCGCACCGCCCGCATCTGCTTGTCCTGACGCGCCTGGTCCGACGTGACGGCCTTCAGGTCCCGCTTGAGCTCACCGAGCTCGAGTCGGACGTCGTTGTAGCGCTCGGAGGCCTGCTCCGCCTCGTGGTAGAGCCGATCGACCCGCGCCTTGACGTCGTCGATGTCCGGCTCGGCCTGGGCCGGCGTGGACGGCACGAGGCCGACGAGTCCCGCCAGCAGGGTGGCTGAGAGGAGGGTGGCGAGTCGAGAGCGACGCTGCAGCACGAGCGGGTGGTCTCCCTTGCTGTGTCGACGGCGCACGCGCGGACCCGGCCGGCCCGCTGGTCACGAACGCCCCGCGTGACGGTAATCGCTGGAGCGGAGCCCGGCCAAACCTCCGGGGCATGTCGCACGCCGATTTCACTCGGGGCGACCGGACCTCCTGCCACAGCAGGAGTCTGGGGTCACAGCCGTCACATACGTCACACGCACAGACCCGGTGCGGCAGGCCGTCAGGCGCTCGCGATGTCCGAGCCCGGCACGCCCGTGCCGGTCGGGTCGGTGCCGGGCCCGTCGGTGGGGGTGACCAGCCGCAGCGGCGGCACCAGTCCCCCGGCCGCGAGAGCGCCCAGCAGCTCGCGGTCCTCCTCGTCGAAGCCCATCTCGGGCGGTGGTCCGAGCAGCACCGTCACCACGCAGTCGTGGCAGGCCAGCCCGCGGACCACGCAGGTGTCGCAGTCGATCCTCGTCGTCATGCGCCGCACGTTCGCAGCGAGCACCGACACTCCGGGCCCGGAGCGACGACAGCGGCGTGTCGCAACTCCCTGCGGAGCACCTCCAACGCATGAGACCGTCGTGGTCCGCATCGAGGGAGGGCTGATGACGTCTCGGGGTCGAGTGGGGTCCGGCGTGCTGGCGCTGGGTCTCCTGCTCATCTACCTGCTCACCGCGTCCTCCACGCCCTCGGTGGACGCTTCCTCCGCCAGCCTGCAGGGCTGGAGGATCGCCACGACGGGCAGCCCGTGGCTCGATGACCTCGACTTCGACGAGCTGCCCGTCCGATACACCGACCCGCCGTTCTGGACCGGCGAGAACGTGTCAGGCCACTTGGTCGTTTACCGCTCCCCGGGGGTCACCGCCGCCTCGACGCTCGCCTACCTCGCTCAGGAGCCCCACCCGAGCAGGTTCAGCATCCGGCCGGCGAGCCTCCTGGCAGCCGCGCTGGCCTGGGCGACCGTGCTCCTCGTGTACGGCGCGGTGCGCCGACACCTGTCCCACAAGGGCGCGCTTACCGTCTCCGGCGTGCTCGCGCTCGGGACGCCGGTCTGGAGCGTGGCTGCTGACGCGATGTGGCCGCACACACTGACCACTCTCGGTATCGCCGGCATGGCCTTCGCCGCAAGCCGGGAGCGTTGGCTCGTGGCTGGTCTGATGGGCGGCATCGGCCTGACAGGAAGGCTGCACCTGTCGTTGGTCATCGCTGTTCTCGGTACCGGCGTCGGGTTCCTCCGACGTAGGCCCTCGATCACCGTTCTGGTCGCAGCGACCAGCCTGCCGTTCCTCCTGATCTCCGCGGCATGGAGCAGATGGCTCTACGGCCAATGGGATCCCGCCGGCGGATACCCACAGGTCGACGCGTACGCCGACCGCGCCACCAGCCAGTCCGCCGTCGACCTCCTGAGCAACCACCTCGGGCTGTGGGTCTCGGCCGATCGAGGCTTCCTGACGTGGACGCCGATCGTCATCGTGCTCGTCCCCGCGGTCGTGCGGTCGTGGCGACACCAGCCCGACTGGGCGCGCATGCTCCTGCTGGGCGGTGTCCTGTACACCATCGTGCAGAGCCTGATGAACCACTTCGCGGGAGGCACTGCGTTCTACGGCTACCGCCTGACGCTCGAGCTCCTTCTGTGCTCCGTTCCCGTTCTCGCGTTCTCCCTGGGACACCTGGGGCGGTGGGCCAGGTGGGCTGCACCGGTCGTCGCCGGGTTGCAGGTCGGGGCCATCGCGTTGGGCGCCACCTTCAACAGCGTGGGTCTACCCCTGGACGCAGCCTGGACGCGGAACGCCTTCGTCACGGCGATGATGGAAGTACCCGCCCTGGTGGTCCCGTGGGCCCTGTGCGGCGTGCTGGGGCTCCTCCTCGTGAGGGCCGCGTCTCGTACGCCGACGTCAACCCCCGAGCAGGCCCACCAACGAGGCTGAGGCGACCGCGCGGGCGCCGGCGTGCTGGCAGCGGGCCTGCACCTCCCGGTCGTCACTGACGACCAGGACGACCCTGCCGCGCGGCTCCGCCTCGACGAGCTGGCCGATCACCTCGTCGGCGATCACGCCCTTGGGGCTGAAGAGGACCTTGACGCCGCGCGGCTGCGACGTCGGCGGCCGGGTGTCGGCGTCGGCGCCGTCGAAGACGACGGTGGTCTCGGCACCGGTGCGCGCGACGAGCGGGGCCATCGCGGTCAGCAACCGGGTCCGCTGCGCCTCCAGCGAGGAAGCGGACCAGGCCCCCATGGACACGTTGTAGCCGTCGACGACCAGCCGGGCGCGCGGCAGCGCGAGGTACTGCTCCAGCAGCGCCGGACCCACGTCGGGGACCGCCCGTGGACCGGGGACGTCCGGTGCGGCCAGGGACTCCTCGACCCGCTCGCCGGGGCTGGAGGTCGCGGGCGGGAGGGCGAGCTCGCGACGCAGCCCCGCGGTCGCGTCGAGGATGGTGTCGAGCAGGACCCGCGTACGTGCCGTCGCCTGCTCCTTCTCCGCGCGCCCGCCGCGTCGTCCCTGCCGCGCCTCCGCCTCGAGCCGCTCGACCTCGGCCTGCAGCCGGCGTACCTCCTTGTCGCGGGCGGCGAGTGCGACCTCGGCCGCAGCGCGGGCCTCCTCGGCGGCGTGCGCCGCCGCGAGCGTCTCCTCGTCGACGTCGCGGCGCTTGGCCCGGGCCTCGCCCAGCTTGCGTCGGAGCTGGGAGACCTCGGCCTTGTACCCCTCGACCTGTTGGCGGTACGACGCTCGCAGGTCGCGCAGCTCGGCCTCGGCCTGCTCCGCGCGCTGCTGCCAGCGCTCCTCCTTCGCCTGCGCGACGACCTCCTGCTGCTGGGCCGCGTGCTCCTCCACCTGGCTGACCGAGGTGTCGAGTCGTCGCGTCCACCCCTGAGGGCGGACCAGCCAGTCCAGCGCCGCCGCCTCGAGCGCGTCGTGCATCGTGCCGTCACGCAGCGCGACGAGCTCGTCCTGCCGGCGCACCGAGACCTGGTGGGCGATCCGCGCGCGCAGGTCCTCGTCGGCGAGCCCGGCGGTGATCGCCTGGCCCCCGAGACGAGCACGGCGCGCCGGCGCGAACCCGGCGACCTTGCGCAGCGCCGCAGGCAGCTGGGGCACGTCCGGCAGCACGTCCGCGACCAGGGTCAGGACCCTGGTGCGCACCGCCACCGGCAGCTCCTCCAGCCGCACCGTCTCGCTCACGCCCGTCCTCCTCGCGCCTCTCGACGACCGTTCGTCCGTCACCTGGACCGACCACTCGACCTGTCCCCAGCCTAGTGCGGCGGTGGGCCCCGGCCGCGCGTCGCCGCCGGGTTGTCGGCGCACCGCTCTAGCGTCGTGCCCATGAGCAGCAGCCGTGCGGGAGCCCTCTGGGAGAGCCAGCGCAGCTTCGACGAGCTCGGCCGGCCACTGCGCGACCTCACCTTCTGCGTCGTGGACCTCGAGACGACCGGTGGCTCGCCCACCTCGGGCTCGATGATCACCGAGATCGGCGCCGTGAAGGTCCGGGGCGGCGAGGTCCTCGGGGAGTTCCAGACCCTGGTCGACCCGGGGACCGAGATCCCCCCGTTCATCGCCGTGCTCACCGGCATCACCAACGCCATGGTCGCCGACGCTCCGCGCATCGAGTCCGCCCTACCCGCCTTCCTGGAGTTCGCGGCCGGCAGCGTGCTGGTCGCGCACAACGCGCCCTTCGACGTGGGGTTCCTCCAGCACTTCGCGGCGCTGCAGCAGCGTCCGTGGCCGCGCTTCGAGGTGGTCGACACCGCCCGGCTGGCACGCAAGGTGGTCACGCGCGACGACGCCCCCAACTGCAAGCTCTCCTCGTTGGCCCGCCTGTTCGGTGCCACCACCGCGCCCAACCACCGGGCACTGGCCGACGCCCGCGCCACCGTCGACGTGCTGCACGGCCTGATGGGGCGCCTCGGGGGCCAGGGAGTGCACACCCTCGAGGAGCTGCAGACCTTCACCTCGCGGGTCACCGCGGCGCAGCGCAAGAAGCGCCACCTTGCCGAGGGCCTGCCGCACTCTCCCGGCGTCTATCTCTTCCGGGACCAGACCCAGCGCATCCTCTACGTCGGCACCAGCAAGGACCTCCGCACCCGGGTCCGGTCCTACTTCACCGCCTCCGAGACCCGTTCCCGGATGGGCGAGATGGTCGGGTTGGCGACCTCGGTGACCGGCATCGAGTGCGCGACGCCGCTGGAGGCCGCGGTGCGCGAGCTCCGGCTGATCGCCGAGCACAAGCCCCGCTACAACCGACGCTCCAAGCACCCCGAGAAGACCCACTTCGTCAAGCTCACCCGCGAGCCCTGGCCACGGCTGTCACTGGTCTCCAAGGTCCTCGACGACGGCGCCGACTACCTCGGTCCCTTCGCCTCCCGGCGGGCGGCCCAGTCGGGTCTCGACGTGCTGCACGAGACCTTCCCCGTCCGCCAGTGCTCCGACCGACTCGGCCCGCGTACCCGCCGGACGCCGTGCGTGCTGGCCGAGATGGGGCGCTGCCTCTCCCCCTGCGACGGGTCGGCCGACGAGGCGACGTACGCCGCGGTCGTCCGGCAGCTGCGCGACACCCTGCTGCGGCGCCCCGATGCGGTCGTCGAGCAGATCAACCGCCGGATGAGTGCCCTGGCCGAGGACGAGCGGTTCGAGGAGGCCGGGGTGCACCGCGACCGGCTCGCCGCCTTCGTCCGCGCCGCTGCACGCACCCAACGGGTCGGGGCACTGAGCGGTTGCCCGGAGGTCGTGGCCGCACGCCGTGAGGACGACGGCCGGTGGGCCGTCCACGTGGTGCGCTTCGGCCGGCTCGCCGCCGCGGGCGTCATCCCCTCCGGCGCCGATGCCGTCGCCTACGTCGAGCAGCTGCGCGCGGGCGCCGAGACCGTCCGCACGGCTCCGGGGTCGGCACCGGCGGCCACGGTGGAGGAGACCGAGAAGATCCTCGCCTGGCTCGAGCAGCCCGGCATCCGACTCGTCGACGTCCTCGGCGAGTGGGTGTGCCCGGTGGCGGGAGCGACGAAGGAGCTCGCGGTGCACGAGCGCGTACGCCGGTCACGGGACGAGCTCGCAGGTACGGTGAGCCCGTGATCACCGCCATCGTCTTCGTGAACGCCGACGTCGCCCGGATCCCCGAGGTCGCCGAGGAGATCGCCTCGATCGAGGGCGTCTCGGAGGTCTACTCCGTGACCGGCCAGATCGACCTGATCGTCTTGGTGCGGGTGCGCCACCACGAGGACGTCGCAGGGGTGGTGGCCGACCGCATCAACAAGGTCCCCGGGGTCACCGACACCGAGACCCACATCGCCTTCCGCACCCACTCCCGTCACGACCTCGAGGCCGCGTTCTCGCTCGGCCTGGACTGATCGCGTCGTGGTGTCGCGCGCCGCGCGGGTGTGGCTGCCCTCGCTGACGCTGCTGGGCGTCCTGGTCGTCGCGGTCACGCGTGCAGCCCGCCCACTGACGAATCCCGACACCTACTTCCACCTCCGCTTCGGTGCGGAGTTCCTCGCGGGCTGGTCGCTGCGCGACCCCGGCAGCGTCTCCTCCTCGGCGACCCGTGACTGGTTGCCGACCCAGTGGCTCCCCCAGGTCCTGATGGCGGCGATCGAGGACCGGGCCGGCCTCCCCGGCGTCGCCTGGCTCTCGGGCCTGCAGCTGGTCGTCCTCGTCCTCGCGCTCGCCTGGGTGTGCCGTCGTCGCGCCGACCCCGTCGTCGTCGCCGTGCTCACCGCGCTCGTCCTCTGGGCGTGCTGGCCGGCGCTGTCGATGCGTCCCCAGGTGTTGAGCTACGCCTTCATGGCACTCGCGGTGCACGCGTGGTGGCAGGCCGCACTGACCGGCGCACGCCCCTGGCTGCTGGTCCCACTGACCTGGGTCTGGGCGATGTGGCACGGCATGTGGCCCTTCGCACTGGTCGTGGGTGCGGTCGGCCTCCTGGCCGCGGCGCTGCACCGTGGGGTCCGGGCGCGCGAGCTCCCGCGCCAGGCCGCCGTGCTCCTCGCCTGTGCCGCGGCCGCCGCGCTCACCCCGGTCGGGCCCGCGTTGTACGCCGCGGTGCTGACGGTCGCGGGGCGAGGACGGTTCTTCGGCGAGTGGGCGGCCCCCGACTTCACCAGTCCGACGGGCACGGCCCTCATCCTGCTCGCCGCTCCTGCGTTGCTCGTCGTCCTGCGCCGCGGGGCCCCGTGGCCGACGGTCCTGTTCCTGGGGCTGGGCCTCGGCTTGGCGCTCTACTCCAACCGCACGCTCCCGCTGGCCGCGGTCACCCTCGCCCCGGTCACGGCCCTGGCCCTGCAGTCGCTGATCCCGGGCGAACCGACCGCACCGTCGCGCAGGGAGACGCGGTGGGGGCTGGGCGCCGCGGTCGCGGCACTGGCGGTCCTGGCCGTGCTGGTGCCGCGCTCGTCCGCGGAGACACCCGTGCGTGCCGCGTGGGTCGACGACCGCCTGAGCGCGCTGCCGGCTGGGACGACGGTGCTCAACGACTGGGGTGACGGGGGCTACGTGATGTGGGCCCACTCCCAGCTCGACCTGGTGATGCACGGCTACGGCGACACGTTCACCACCGAGGAGCTCGAGCGCAACACCTCCATCCTCGGCCTGGACCGGGGCTGGCAGGACCTCGTGCGCGAGACCGGCGCCGAGGTCGCCTTCCTGCGCACCGACCACCGCCTGACGGCCGCTCTGGAGGATGCCGGCTGGCGGGTCGTGGCCACCTCCGACGAGGTCGAGCTGCTGGAGGCTCCCTCGGGCTGGTGAGGGCCTCCCCTGCCGGACCGTCTCAGCGTGCGGTCGCGGCGACCCAGCGCTCGAGCAGCGCCCCGGCCGCACCGCTGTCGATGGCACCGGCGGCCTTCGCCATCCCACGCTCGAGGGACTCCTGGACCGGAGCACCGGGCTCGTCGTGGACGGCCAGCGCGGCACCGGCGTTGAGGACCACCGCGTCACGCACCGGGCCGCTGTCGCCGGCCAGCAGACGGCGAACGACCTCGGCGTTGTGGGCGGCGTCCCCGCCGCGCAGGTCCTCGGTCGTGGCCGGCGCGAGACCGAGCGACGCGGGGTCGACGCGGTCCTCGCGGACCTGGCCGTCGTGGACGACCCACACCGACGAGGTCGTGGTCGTAGTGAGCTCGTCGAGGCCGTCGTCGCCCCGGAACACCCACGCGTCGACACCCCGGGCGGCGTAGACCCCGGCCATGACGGGCGCCATCCGCGCGTCGGCACAGCCGATGGCCTGGGCCGCCGGCCGTGCCGGGTTGCTCAGCGGACCGAGCAGGTTGAAGGCCGTGGCGATGCCCAGCTCGCGGCGGGCCACAGCCGCGTGCCGCATCGCCGGGTGGAAGGTCGCGGCGAAGCAGAAGGTGATCCCGGCCTCGGAGGCCACCTCGGCGACCCGGTCGGCCGGGAGGTCGAGCCGGATGCCCAGCGCCTCCAGCACGTCGGCGGAGCCGGACTTCGAGGAGGCCGAGCGGTTGCCGTGCTTGACCACGGTCGACCCGGCACCGGCCGCCACGATCGCCGACATCGTGGAGATGTTGACCGACATCGACCGGTCGCCGCCGGTCCCGACGACGTCGAGCAGGCGGCCGGGCACCGAGATCGGCGTCGCTCGTTCGTACATCGCGGCGACCAGGCCGGTCAGCTCCTCGCTGGTCTCGCCCTTGGCGCGCAGCGCGACCGCGAAGCCCGCGACCTGCGCTGGGGTGGCGTTGCCCTCGAGGAGCTCGGCCATCGCCCAGGAGGTCTGTCCCGCGGTGAGGTCGCGGCCGGCGACGAGGTCGCCGAGGACCTCGGGCCAGGTGCTCACGCGGGGCTCAGCTGGTGGGGGCGGGGACCCGCGAGCGCAGCAGGCCCACGACGGTCTCGGCCAGCGCGATCGGGTCGAGGGGGTGCGGCACGGCGGCCTCGGCCCGCGACCAGGTCGCCAGCCAGGCGTCCTGCGGCCGGCCGGTCAGCACCACGACGGGCGGGCACTGGAAGATCTCGTCCTTGAGCTGCTTGGCGATGCCCATGCCGCCGGCCGGGACGGCCTCGCCGTCGAGGATCGCGAGGTCGATGTGTCCCGCGTCCATGTTCTGGATGACCACCGGCTCCGTGGCCACCTCGACGTACTCCACCTCGGGCAGGTCGGGGTGCGGGCGCCGCCCGAGCGCCAGGATGACCTGCTGACGCGTGGTGACGTCGTCGGAGTAGACGAGGACCTTCAGCGGCTTGCGGGAGGCAGTGGAGTCGCTCACGCGGGCCATCGTAGGCCCCACCCGGCTCACTCCGCCGAGACCCTCGCCACACGAGCCGCCTCCTGCGCCTCGAGCCGGTCCAGACGCCGGTCCTCACGGCGAGCCTCGGCCATCGAGGAGCGGACCCACTGGGTGAACAGCACGCCGAAGAAGACCAACCCGATCAGGTCCCCCGAGCCCCACAGGATGCCGCCGGCCAGGTGCTGGTCGTCGAGCGCGTCGGGCAGCCACGCCCCCATCGGCCCCTCGCGCAGCGCCAGGTAGTGCTCGCCGGCGATGAGGGTCTCCTGCCCCATGATCGTGACGCCCAGGAAGGCGTGGAAGGGCAGGGTCAGCACCGTGATGAGCACCCGGAACGGGTAGCCGACCCGCCCGGGCACGGGGTCGATGCCCATCAGCGGCCAGAAGAACATCGCTCCGACGAGCACCAGGTGCAGGTGCATCGTCTCGTGCCAGAACGTCGACTCCAGGGTCGCGGGGTACCAGCCGGAGTAGTAGAGCGCCCAGGGCGAGACGACGTACGCCGCCAGCACCAGCGGCGGGAAGGTCAGGACCCTCGCCAGGCGCGAGTGCAGCACGGCGAGCAGCCAGCCGCGCGGGGTCCGGGGCAGCGTGCGTAGCGCGAGGGTCACCGGCGCGCCCAGCGCGAGCGCCAGCGGCACCAGCATCGACAGGATCATGTGCTGGACCATGTGGACGCTGATCAGCGTCGTGTCGTAGGTCCCGAGCCCCGACGAGGTGGCCACGAGGAACGACCCGAGCCCCACCCCCACGAAGGACACCGTGCGCGCGGGCGACCAGACGTCACCGCGGGCCCTCAGGCGGCGCACCCCGAGAAGGTAGAGCCCCCCGAACCAGGCCACGAGGACGATCGGGACGGGCTCGAACGACCAGGCCGTGAACACCCGCGCCAGGTCGAAGGGAGGCAGGTACGCCGAGGTCGCCGAGGCGTCCACCAGGGGGGTCACGAGCACGCCCTCGAGTCTAGGTCGACCACGATCGGGGGGTCGGGGTGGCCCTTCGGGCAGGTCACGACATAATGCTCGCGTGGCGACAGCGGCAACGATCCCAGCATCCCGGCTCCACGGGCACCACGACCGACCCAGCATGGTCAGCGTCGGGACGATCATCTGGCTCTCCAGCGAGCTGATGTTCTTCGCGGCACTGTTCGCGGCGTACTTCACGATCCGCTCGGTCAGCCCGGAGCTGTGGGCCCAGAACACCGAGCTGCTCGACGTGCCGTTCGCGGCGGTCAACACCACGATCCTGGTGCTCTCCTCGCTCACCTGCCAGCTCGGCGTCTTCGCCGCCGAGCGCGGCCAGGTGGGTCGCACCGGGTCAGTCCTCCAGATCAAGGGCTGGGGGCTGCGCGAGTGGTTCATCCTCACCTTCGTCATGGGCGCCATCTTCATCGGCGGCCAGGCGGTGGAGTACGCCACGCTCATCCAGGAAGGTGTGACCATCCAGGACTCCGCGTACGGCTCGATGTTCTACCTCACCACGGGCTTCCACGGCATCCACGTCGCGGGCGGACTGCTCGCGTTCCTGCTGGTGCTGGGACGCACCTACCTCGCACGCAAGTTCACCCACGAGCAGGCGGTCAGCGCGATCGTCGTCTCCTACTACTGGCACTTCGTCGACGTCGTGTGGATCGGTCTGTTCGCGACCATCTACCTCGTCCAGTGACGACCCAGTACCGCTTTTGAGCGCCTCCTAGACTGACACCGGAACAAGGACTCTTTGACGTGCGAATCCTGAACTCAGCTGCCGGCCGCCTGTCACGCCTCCGTCGCGGGCGGCTCGCAGGCGCCCTCCTGCTCATGGTCGGCCTCCTCGCCGCAGGCGGCCTGTGGACCGCGGTGATGACCCCGGCCTCGGCCGAGAAGACCCAGGACCTGGCCAGCCAGGTCGAGGAGGGTCGCAAGCTCTTCCTCGTGGGCTGCTCGACCTGCCACGGCACCAATGGCGAGGGCATCCTCACCGACCGCGGCAACAATCTCGGCCCGTCCCTGGTCGGCGTCGGTGCCGCCGCGGTCGACTTCCAGGTCGGCACCGGCCGGATGCCCATGGCCCAACCCGGCGCGCAGGCGCCCCGCAAGGACGTCGCCTACAGCGACGAGGAGACGGCCGCCCTCGCCGCGTACGTCGCCACCCTCGGCCCCGGCCCGGCGATCCCGGCCGAGAGCGACTACAGCATCGACGGCCTGGATAGCGAGGCCCAGGAGGCTGCCATCGTCCGCGGTGGCCAGCTCTTCCTCACCAACTGCACGGCCTGCCACAACTTCGAGGGGTCCGGAGGCGCCATGCCCAACGGTGGCTACGCCCCGACGGTGCGCGGCGTGGACTCCAAGTACATCTACGAGGCGCTGCTGACCGGTCCGCAGACCATGCCGACCTTCAGCAACGGCAACCTCACCCCCGACCAGAAGCGCGACATCATCGCCTACCTCAACAACCTCAACGACTCCGCCGGCGTCGGCGGCTTCGGCATGGGCAGCCTGGGCCCGGTGGCCGAGGGCCTGTTCGCCTGGATCGTGGGCATCGGTGGTCTCGTCGGCTTCGCAGTCTGGATCGCCGCGCACACCACGCGCTCGAGCAAGAAGAAGGTGCAGGCGTGAGCAACGAGCTGACCGGCCCCGGGACGAGCGCAGACAACCTGCCGGCGGAGGAGCCGATCCCCAACCCGGGTCTGCCCAGCCACACGTGGCGTCCCACGGACATCGACGAGGACGCCGCCCGGCGCGCCGAGCGCCAGATCGCCTCGATGTACCTGCTCTCGATGGTCTGCGTGGTGCTCTTCTGCGTCACCTACTTCGTCGCTGACGTCGGTGACAACTGGACGACCTTCCTCGGCCTCGGTGCCTCCACCGTCGGCCTGGGCGTCTTCCTCGGTCTCGCGCTGCTGCTGATCGGCGCCGCGACCATCCAGTGGGCCCGCAAGCTCATGAGCGATGTCGAGATGGTCGAGATGCGCCACCCCGCGCGCTCCTCCGACGAGGACCGCGAGGCCACCCTCCAGGCGCTGTCCTCCGGCGCCGAGGACTCCGGCATCGCCCGTCGTCCCCTCATCCGCAACACGCTCCTGGCCTCTGTCGGCATGCTCGGCGTCCCGGCCGTGGTGCTGCTGCGCGACCTCGGTCCCACGCCGGGCCAGGCCGCCGAGGCCGACTACCCCGGCGCCGGGCTCGAGAAGACCGTGTGGACCCCCGGAATGCGCGTCGTGCGCGACGTCGTGGGCACCCCGATCCGGGCGTCCGACCTCGAGATCGGTGACCTGGTCAACGCCCAGCCCGAGGCGATCTTCCCCTCCGAGGAGAGCGGCCTGCCCGAGCTCGAGGGGGCCGAGCTGCTGATCGCCAAGTCGAAGGCCGCGGTCATCGTCGTGCGCATGGAGCCCGACACGATCATCCCCGGCGAGGGCCGGGACAACTGGTCGGTCGACGGCATCGTCTGCTACTCCAAGATCTGTACCCATGTGGGGTGCCCGATCTCCCTCTACGAGCGGACCACCCACCACCTCCTGTGCCCGTGCCACCAGTCCACCTTCGACCTCTCCGACTCCGGTCGGGTGGTCTTCGGGCCGGCTGGTCGACACCTCCCACAGCTCCCCCTCGCCGTTGACGAGGAGGGGTTCCTCGTGGCCCAGTCCGACTTCACCGAGCCGGTGGGGCCGACGTACTGGGAGCGCGATCACAAGGACATCGGCGACCAGGGTGAGGCTGACCTGTGAGCATCGACACCAGCAGGGTCGCGACGAGCAACTCGTCAGCGGCCACTGCCAAGAAGCCGGGCAAGGCCGGCGCCGTCGCCAACTGGGCCGACGAGCGCCTGGGCCTGGGCACGGCCATGAAGAAGAACCTGCGCAAGGTCTTCCCCGACCACTGGTCCTTCATGCTGGGCGAGATCGCCCTGTGGAGCTTCGTGGTCCTCCTGCTCACCGGCGTCTTCCTGACGCTGTGGTACCACCCGAGCATGGCCGAGGTGGTCTACGAGGGCTCCTACGACCCGCTGCGGGGCGTGCTCATGTCCGACGCGATGGCCTCGACGCTGGACATCTCCTTCGACGTCCGGGGCGGACTGATGATCCGGCAGGCCCACCACTGGGCTGCCATGATCTTCATCGCGTCCATGATGATCCACCTGCTGCGCGTGTACTTCACCGGCGCCTACCGCAAGCCCCGGGAGCTCAACTGGGTCATCGGCTGCCTGTTGCTGCTGCTGGGCACGCTCGAGGGTTTCACGGGCTACTCGCTGCCCGACGACCTGCTGTCGGGCACCGGCATCCGCGCCGCGGACGGCTTCATGAAGTCGATCCCAGTTGTGGGCACCTACGTCAGCTTCTTCCTCTTCGGCGGCGAGTTCCCCGGCGACCAGATCATCCCGCGGCTCTACATGATCCACGTGCTGCTGATCCCGGGCCTGCTGCTGGCGCTGATCGCGGCCCACATGCTGCTGCTCGTCTACCACAAGCACACCCAGTGGCCTGGCCCCGGCCGCACCGAGGAGAACGTCGTCGGCTTCCCGATGCTCCCGGTGTACGCCGCCAAGGCCGGTGGTTTCTTCTTCATCGTCTTCGGTGTCACCGCGATCATGGGTGGCCTCCTGGGCATCAACCCGATCTGGAAGTACGGCCCCTACGACCCGACCAAGGTCACGGCCGGCTCCCAGCCCGACTGGTACATGGGTTGGCCCGACGGCGCGCTGCGGATCATGCCCGGCTGGGAGTTCCACCTCGGTGGCTACTCCTTCGCGCTGAACGTCTTCCTGCCGATCATCGTGCTGCCGGGTCTGATGTTCACGATCCTGCTGCTGCTGCCCTTCATCGAGTCCTGGATCACCGGGGACAAGCGTGAGCACCACCTGCTGGAGCGCCCGCGCAACGCCCCGACCCGGACCGCGCTGATGGTCTCGCTGATGACCTTCTACGGCCTGATGTGGGCCGCGGGCGGCAACGACATCATCGCGATCACGTTGAACTCCGACATCAACCAGATCACCTACTTCATGCGGGTGGCGGTCTTCGTCGGACCTGCGATCGCGTTCTGGGTCACGCGTCGCTGGTGCATCTCGCTCCAGCGCCACGACGAGGCGAAGCTGCTGCACGGCTACGAGACGGGCGTCATCATGCGCTCGCCCGAGGGTGGCTACTCCGAGCGGCACCTGCCGATCAGCGAGAACGCCGCCTACACCCTCACCGCTCGCGACCGCGACGTCGTCTACACCCCCGGGTCGGAGACCGACGAGAGCGGCGTGGCGGCCCCGGGTGGCCGGCTCAACGGTCTACGCGCCAAGCTCTCCGAGCTCTGGTTCGCCGACAACGTGCAGAAGCCGACCGCGCAGGAGCTCGAGGAGGCCCGGCACCACGCCGAGCACGAGCACGCGCTCACCGCAGCGCTCGACGGCGTCGCCGCCGACGGGCACCAGTTCGACGGCCACCACGCCGTCGAGGGTGAGTCGCTCCGCGGTCACTGACCGACACGTACGACGCCGAAGGCCCGGTCCCCCGAGCGGGGGCCGGGCCTTCGGCCTCGGTGGGACAGCAGCCCAGGGCGTGGGCAGGCGGGAGGCGGCGTCAAGACAGCGCCGAGACGCCGTTGACGTCGAGGTCGACGCGCACCTCGGTGCCGGCCTGCCAGTAGCGCCGCGGACGCCAGTGAGCCTCGGTGTTGCTGAGCCAGTGCCAGGTGCCGGGCTGCTGCGGCACCGACTCGACCCGCATCTGGCGCTCCATCGAGGCACGGTCGGTCACCGGCACGTCGAAGGACACCACGACCGGCATGCCGACCCCCACCGTCTTGCCGTCCAGCGGCGCGACGGACGCGTAGGTCTGCTCGGCGAGCGAGAGGTCCTGGGTCCGGAAGCGGGTCACCGACCGCACCGCGGCGCCGTCGGCGTCGCGCCCCACGGCGCGGACCGTGTACGCCGCCCCGGGCTCCAGCCGCTCGCCGGCCACCCACTGCGTGCCGTCCACGGAGACCTCGCCGGGGACGTCGCCGGCGGGCGAGCTGACGGTGACCCTCTCCAGCACCGCGGACTCGGCCTGCACGTCCAGGAGGGTGTCGACGGTGACGTCGCGCTCACCGCGCCCCTCGTTGAGGACCAGGCGGGCCGGTCCCTCGCCAGGCGTCTGTGCGGAGTCCTGACCGCCGTCGCCCCCTTCACCGGGCAGCGGAGCACCCTCACAGGCGCTCAGCCCCGTGGCGACCAGGGCCACGAGGCTGACCTAGGCCAGCAGGGTCCGCGGGCAGCGGTAGCCGGTCACCGTCAACTCCTCCCAGCAGGTGGCTCAGTGGCGGTGACAGTCCGGACGCGGGGTGCGTGGACCGTCCCAGGGTAGGCACGGGGTGCCCACGACGACGCACTCCGCGCCGTCCCTGTGCAGGGAGGACGCGGAGTGCGGCGAAAAGGTTGCGGTGACCCTCAGTGGGCGTGCTCACCCCGGTAGTACTCGAAGACCAGGCCACAGGTGGCCAGCGCGCCCAGCACGGAGCCGATGATGAAGAGCCACCAGGCGGTCATCGCCAGGGCGAAGACCATGACGCCGAGCGTGAGGGCCGCCCACAGCGGCCACCAGGAGTAGGGCGGGAAGAAACCCAGCTCACCGGCGCCGTCCGCGATCTCGGCGTCGTGGCGGTCCTCGGGACGGGGCTCCATCTTCCGGGCGTGGAAGCCGAGGTAGATGGTGACCATGAGGGTCAGCAGCGCCGTCATCGTGAGCGCGGAGGTCCCGGTCCAGTCGGCTCCGGTCTCGCCGGCGCCCGTGATGAACCAGTAGGCCGGGGTCACCAGCACCAGGAAGATGGTGGCGATCGCGAAGATCCAGGCTTCGGCCTTCATCGGGACTCATCCCCCTTCGTGTGCTCGCCCCGCACGATGTCCTCGCGGCCCGTCATGTCCGGAGCATCGGCGAAGTCACCGTTGGCGGCAGCCTGGTTCTGGTCCAGGTCGAGCGCCGCGATCTCCGGGTGGTGCAGGTCGAAGGCCGGCGACTCCGAGCGGATGCGCGGGATGGTGTGGAAGTTGTGGCGCGGCGGCGGGCACGAGGTGGCCCACTCCAGCGACCGGCCCCAACCCCACGGGTCGTCGACCTCCACGAGCGGAGCGTTGCGCGAGACGTAGAGGTTGTAGAAGAACGGCAGCATCGACAGCGAGAGCAGGAAGGCACCGACGGTCGAGACCTGGTTGAGGAAGGTGAAGCCGTCCTCGGGCAGGTAGTCGGCGTAGCGCCGCGGCATGCCCTCCACGCCCAGCCAGTGCTGGACGAGGAAGGTCAGGTGGAAGCTGACGAAGAGCATCCAGAAGTGCAGCTTGCCGAGGCGCTCGTCGAGCATCCGGCCGGTGAACTTGGGCCACCAGAAGTAGAAGCCGGCGAACATCGCGAAGACCACGGTGCCGAAGACGACGTAGTGGAAGTGCGCCACCACGAAGTAGGAGTCGGAGACGACGAAGTCCAGCGGCGGGCTGGCCAGGATGACACCGGTCAGGCCACCGAAGAGGAAGGTCGTGAGGAAGCCGATCGACCACAGCATCGGGGTGTCGAAGGACAGCGAGCCGCCCCACATCGTGCCGATCCAGTTGAAGAACTTCACGCCGGTCGGCACCGCGATGAGGAAGGTCATGCCGGAGAAGAAGGGCAGGTCGACCGCACCGGTGACGAACATGTGGTGGGCCCACACCGCGACCGAGAGGATCGCGATGCCGAGGGTCGCCCCGACCAGGCCGACGTAGCCGAAGATCGGCTTGCGGCTGAAGACGGGGAGGATCTCGGTCACGATGCCGAAGAACGGCAGCGCGATGATGTAGACCTCCGGGTGCCCGAAGAACCAGAACAGGTGCTGCCACAGGATCGCCCCGCCGTGGGCGGTGTCGAAGACGTGGGCACCGAGGCTCCGGTCGGCCTCCAGCATCAGCAGGGCGCCCGCGAGGATCGGGAAGGCGATGAGCACCAGCAGGCTGGTGATCAGCACGTTCCAGACGAACATCGGCATCCGGAACATCGTCATGCCGGGCGCGCGCATGCAGATGATCGTGGTGATGAAGTTGACCGCACCGAGGATCGAGCCGAGGCCGGCCATCCACAGGCCCATGATCCACAGGTCACCGCCGACGCCCGGCGAGCGGACCGCGTCGGAGAGCGGGGTGTAGGCGAACCAGCCGAAGTCGGCCGCGCCCTGGGGCGTGAGGAAACCGGAGGCGGCAATGAGGCCGCCGAACAGGAACAGCCAGTAGCTGAACATGTTCAGGCGCGGGAAAGCCACGTCCGGGGAGCCGATCTGGATCGGCATGATGACGTTCGCGAAGCCGAAGAACAGCGGCGTCGCGAAGAGCAGCAGCATGATCGTGCCGTGCATGGTGAAGAGCTGGTTGTAGACCTCGTCGTTGACCACCTGCGAGCCGGGTGCGAACAGCTCGGCGCGGATCAGCAGTGCCATGACGCCACCGATGAGGAACCATGCGAAAGACGTGACGAGGTACATCTTGCCGATCAGCTTGTGATCGGTCGTGGTCAGCATCCGGACCACGAGCTCGCCGAGGGGCTTGCGCCCGCTCTGCTGCGTGGGGTGGGCCGCGGTGGCGGTCATTCGCCCTCTCCCTCGGTCTCGTCGGTGTCCAGGCCCGCCTGGGTGCGGGCGTCGTCGCTGCCGATCAGCGGCAGGTCGGAGTCGTTGCCCTCGGCCACGAGGCCGGCGACGTACTCGTCGTACTCCTCGCGGCTGACGACCTTGACCTTGAAGAGCATCCGGGAGTGGTAGACCCCGCACAGCTCGTAGCACTTGCCGAGGTAGTCACCCTCCTCGGTGGGCTTGAGCTGGAAGGAGTTCACCCGGCCCGGGATGACGTCCATCTTCATGAGGAAGCCGGGGACGCCGAAGTCGTGGATGACATCGGGACTGTGGAGGTTGAAGCGCGTGGTCTCGTCCACCGGCAGCCACAGCGTCGGGATGTAGGAGGCCGTGCCGACCTCGTAGGCGTACTCGGAGTAGGGGAACTCCTCGTCGGTGTTGTCCTCGTTGGCCTCGACGTCCAGGGCGCCGACACCGTGGTTGAAGGTCCATGACCACTGCTGGGCGGTCACCTCCACGATGTTGTCCGGCACCGGGTCGTCGGCCAGCGCGATGTTCTGCACGCGCACCGTGTGGACGAAGAAGACCACCACCATCATCACCGGCGCGACGGTGTAGAAGATCTCCAGCGGCAGGTTGTAGCGCGTCTGCACGGGGATCTCGTCGTCGCTGCGGCGGCGGTAGGCGATCACGGCGTAGCCGATGAGGCCCCACACGATGACGCCGGTCACGAGGGCGGCGATCCAGGCCCCCTGCCACAGCGCGAGGGTGCTCTCCCCCTGCTCGGTGACGGGCTCGGGCATGGCCAGCCGCTCCCACTCACCGCGCGACTCCGACGAGCAGCCGGCGAGCAGCAGGACGGGGGCGCTGAGGGCGACGGCGAGGCCCGCGCGAGCGGCCCGACCGCGGCGGCGCAAGGGCGCTCCGAAGGGGTGCTGCAGACTCAACGGTGGAGCCTTCCTCTCAAACGATCAGGAGTGCTGGTCACACTACCGTGATCGGGCGGCGGTGTCGGGACCAGGGTGGGGGTTCGGACGCGCCGGCCGTAGGGTCGGCTCGTGGCACACGCACACCTCGACGCGGCGGCGGGCGCTCCCCTGCACCCGGCCGCCCGCGAGGTCTTGGACGCCGCCCTCGCGCGGGGGTACGCCGACCCCCGCGCCCTGCACGGTCTCGGGCGGGACGCCCGGCTGCTGCTCGACAACGCCCGCGAGGCGGTGGCAGACGCCCTGGCCGTGCGCCGTGACGAGGTGTGGTTCACCGGCCCGCTCGACGCCGTGCAGCGCGGGCTCCTGGGCCTGGCCGAGGCGCGGCTCCACCGCGGTGCCCGGCTCGTCGTTCCGTCGGTCGAGCACGCGCACGTCCGGCACGCGGCCCGCTGGTGGGCCGACCGACACGGCGGCCAGGTGCACGAGGTGGGCGTGGACTCCTGGGGCCGGGCCTACGACGGCGACCTGGTCGAGAGCGCGATCGGTGGCGACGTGGCCGCGGTCGCCTGCCAGCTCGCGAACCACGAGGTCGGCACCATCCAGCCGGCCGGTCAGGTCGAGCTGCCCGACGGCGTCCCCCTCTTCGTGGACGGCTCCGCCTCCCTGGGGATGATCGACCTGCCCGAGACCGGGTGGTCGGCCGCTGCCGGTCACGCGACCTCGTGGGGCGGGCCTGGCTCCGTCGGCGTCCTGGTGGTCCGCCGCGGGACGCGATGGTCGAACCCCTTCCCCGGGGACCCCGAGCCCCAGGACTTCGGTGGCGCGCTGCCTGACGTCGCCGGCAGCCTCGCGGCGGCGGCCGCGCTGCAGGCCACGCTCGCCGAGCGCGCGGAGGTCGACGGCCGACGCCGGCGTCTCGTGGACCGCATCCGTGAGGTCGCAGCGGCCCTCCCCGACACCGAGGTCGTCGGCGACCCGGTGGAGCGACTCCCCCACCTGGTCACCTTCTCCTGCCTCTACCTCAGCGGCGAGGCGCTGGTGCGCGAGCTGGACCGGGCCGGCTTCGGCGTCGCGAGCGGCTCGGCCTGCACCGCCTCGACCCTCGAGCCCAGCCACGTGCTCGCCGCCATGGGCGCCCTCACGCACGGCAACGTGCGCATCTCGCTGGGTCGAGACGTCACCGAGCAGCAGGTCGAGGCGCTCCTCGCGGTGCTGCCCGAGATCGTGGGCCGGCTGCGGTCGGAGGTGGGCCTGTAGTGGACAGCAGCCTCACCGTGACCTTCGGCGGCCATCCCGAGCCGGACCTCGAGCTGGACTGCCGGGGCATGCTCTGCCCCCAACCGGTGATCGAGCTGGGGCGCCGCCACACCGAGGTGCCCGTGGGAGCGGTGGTCGCGGTCGTCGTCGAGGACGTCGCGGCCCGCACGGACGTCCCGGCGTGGTGCCGGATGCGCGGGCAGGAGTACCTCGGCGAGGACACTGCCCCGGACGGCGTCCCCCGCTACCGGGTGCGTCGACTCACCTGAGGGCCGGTCGGGTCAGCCGACGAACGGGCGGACCTCGGCCGCGGCCTCTGCGCCGTACGACGCCTCGAGGCGGGCCACGAAGTCCGACCCGGTGAAGTGGTACTCCTGGGTGCCGACCGTCTCCACGACGTACGCCGCGAGCACGCAGCCGACCTGGGCGGCCCGCTCGAGCCCGACGCCCCACGCGGTGGCGGCGAGGTAGCCGGCGCGGAACGCGTCGCCGACACCGGTCGGCTCGACGGCCGCGACGTCCTTGGCCGCGGGCACCACGATGTCCTCCTCGCGGGCGCGCTTGATGCGCACCCCGTCGGCGCCGAGCGTCGTGACCTGCAGCCCGACCTTCGCCAGGACCTCGTCGGCCGACCAGCCGGTCTTCTGCTCGATCATGTGCGACTCGTACTCGTTGGAGAACAGGATCGCGGCGCCGTCGATGAGCTCGCGGATCAGCCCGCCCTCGCCGAAGGCCAGCTGCTGGCTGGGGTCGGCGATGAAGGGGTAGCCGCGCTGGCGGCACTCCTCGGTGTGGCGCAGCATGCCGTCGGGGTCGTCGGCACCGATCAGCACGTAGGCCGGCTCGCCGACCCGGGAGACGATCGGGGCCAGCTCGATGAGGCGGGCCTCGCTCATCGCTCCGGGGTAGAACGAGGCGAACTGGGCCATCGTGGAGTCGGTGGTGCACACGAAGCGGGCGGTGTGCTTGGACTCCGATATCCGCACGCTGTCGCAGTCCACGCCGTGGCGCTCCAGCCAGGAGCGGTAGTCGGAGAAGTCCTCGCCGGCCGAGCCGACCAGCACCGGGCGCAGCCCGAGCGCGGCCAGGCCGAAGCACATGTTCGGCGCGACGCCGCCGCGGCGGATCTCGAGGTCGTCGACCAGGAACGAGACCGACAGCTTGTGCAGCTGCTCGACGACCAGGGAGTCCTCGAACTTCCCCGCGAAGCTCATCAGGTGGTCGGTGGCGATGGAGCCGGCGATGAGCAGCGCCCCGGCAGTGGTTCCAGTGGTCTCAGACACGTGGCCGAACACTACCGATCGGTACTGCTGGGAGTACCCCCCAGTAGCCAATAGCGTCGAGGACATGGCCTCCTACGACGACCTCAGCACCGTGTCCCAGATGCACGACGACTGCACCGCGACCCGCTCCACGCTGGAGCGTCACCTGGCCCGGGCAGCCGGCCGCGCCACCCGCCCCGCGCCCTCCATCCTCTTCGCCGACTACCCGCGCGAGGTCCAGAAGCGCGACATCGAGGTCGGCGAGGCCGCCCAGCGCATCGCCAACGCGCTCTCGCTGCACCTGGACTGACGGCACCCGTCCACGGCGACGTACGACGAAGCCCCCGACCGATCCGGTCGGGGGCTTCGTCGTACGTCGGCTCGGCGGCCTCAGCTCAGTGGAAGCTGTCGCCGCACGCGCACGAGCCCGTGGCGTTCGGGTTGTCGATGGTGAAGCCCTGCTTCTCGATGCTGTCGACGAAGTCGATCATCGCGCCGTTGAGGTAGGGGACGCTCATCCGGTCGACGACGACGGACACACCGTCGAAGTCGGTGACGACGTCACCGTCGAGGGTGCGCTCGTCGAAGAACAGCTGGTAGCGCAGGCCCGAGCAGCCACCGGGCTGCACGGAGATCCGCAGCTGGAGGTCGTCACGACCCTCCTGCTCCAGCAGGCTCTTCACCTTCGCCGCCGCGACGGAGCTCAGGTTGATGCTGTCGGTACGACGCTCGGTCTCGACCTGCTCGGTCATGTCGTGGTGCTCCCAACTAGAGGTGCGGGGGTCTGGGTGGGTGGTCCGGTCCCGGACCGGTGTCCACCAGGGTCAATGGTAGGCGAGGCTCGGCTATTCCCTCGACCACGTCCGGGCCACCCGCTCCGAGAGCTCGCTCAGCGCCTGCGCGGGCTGGCCGAGGGCACGCTCCTCCCCCACCAGCTCGACGAGCGAGTACGCCGCCTCGACACCCAGTGCGCGCATCTCCCGTGAGCCCACCAGCACCTGGCCGGCCAGCGCCAGGCAGGGCCGCAGCGCCCGTGCGGAGATCTCGGCAACGCCGTACGGCACCTTGCCGGAGCGGCTGGAGAAGTCGAAGGCCCCCTCGCCCGTGACCACGACGTCGGCCGCTCGGGCGCGGGCCTCGAGGTCCACAGCGGCGGCCACCAGGTCGATCCCGGGCTCCCGGGTCGCCCCGAGCAGCATCAGCGCGAACCCCAGTCCACCGGCGGCGCCGGCGCCCTTCTCCAGCGAGAGCCGGCGGTCGGTGGCGACGGCGAGCTGCTCCAGCAGGCCGTCGACGAGCGCGATGCGGCCCTCGTCCAGCCCCTTCTGCGGGCCGAAGGTCTTGGTGGCGCCGAACAGGCCGGTCAGGGGGCTGTCGACGTCGCTGGCCGCGATCAGGGTGACCCCGGCCAGACGCTCCCTGGCGGGCCCCAGCTCCACCGAGGTGACGTCGGACAGGCGCAGCGGTCCGGCGTCGAGCCGGCCGTCGGCGGTGGCCCCGAGGGCGTGCAGCAGGCCGGCGCCGCCGTCGTTGGTGCCGCTGCCGCCCAGGCCGACCACGACGGTCGTCGCCCCGGCGTCGACCGCGGCGGCCACCAGCTGACCCACGCCGACGGTGCTCGCGACCTCGACCCCCTCCCCGCCCGTGAGCTGCAGCCCGCAGGCCTGCGCGCTCTCGACGTACGCCGTCGGGCCGTCCAGCAGGAGCGTCGCCGGCGTCGCCTCGCCCAGCGGGCCGGTCACCGTGACGACGACGAGGTCCCCGCCGGTCGCGGCGTGCAGGACGTCGACGAAGCCCGGGCCGCCGTCGGACATCGGGGCGAGGTCGAGCTCGTCGCCCGGGGAGCGCCGTCGCCAGCCCTCGGCGATGGCCTCCGCGGCCTCGACGGCCGTGAGGGTGCCCGCGAACTTGTCGGGTGCCACGAGGACTCGCATGCCCCCATCCTCACGCACGGGTAGGTTCGGGCCTCGTGGCGGAGTCGCGAGAGGGCCTGGTGGTGCGGCCGATGCGGCTCGAGGACGTCGAGGTGGCCGAGCAGATCAGCGCCGAGGCGTTCCTGCAGGTCGACCGGGCCACCCGGCGGGCCACCGACCCCGAGCCGGAGCGTCGTCCTGCCGCGCGCTCGCAGCGGTGGATCGACCGGACGTCCAGCCTGCTGGCGACCGACGGGCCCGGCTGCTGGGTCGCGGACCTCGACGGCCGCACCGTCGGGATGGCCACCTCGCTGCGCCGCGAGACGCTGTGGGCGCTGGCGACCTTCGCGGTGCTGCCCGACGCCCAGGGCGGCATCGGGCGGCCGCTGCTCGAGGCCGCGCTGCAGCACTCGGTCGGCTGCCTGCGCGGCATGCTCTCCAGCTCCTCCGACCCGCGGGCGGTGCGGCGCTACCTGGCGGCCGGCTTCGACCTGCACCCGCAGATGGTGATGACCGGTCAGGTCGACCGGAGCGCAGCGCCCTCGCTCCGCGGCGTCCGCGAGGCGACCCCCGGTGACCTCGACGAGCTCGACTCGCTGGACCGCCGCGTCCGCGGCGCTGGACGCGGCCACGACCACCTGCTCCTGGCGCAGACCGGCCGAGCGATGGTGGTCACCGACCGCGCGAGCAGCGGCTACGTCTACGTCGGCGACACCGGCAGCGTCCTTGCCCTGGCCGCGACCGACCGTCGCACGGCGAGCCGGCTGCTGTGGGCGGCGATCTCCCGTTCCGACGGGGAGGTCGAGGTCCCGCACGTGACGGGTGCCAACCAGTGGGCGCTGCGGGTCGGGCTCGACGCGGGACTGACCGTCCGCACCGAGGGCTACCTCGGGGTGCGCGGGATGAAGCCGCCCGCGCCGTACCTCCACCACGGCGCGCTGCTGTAGGTCGAGAGCATGACTCCGGGTCTCACGGGGTAGGAACGGCGCGTGCTCCCGCTCCTCTCCCGCCTCCGGCCGGCCTGCCTGCTCACCTCAGTCCTCCTGGCACTGACCTCCGTGCCAGCCTTCCTGGTGCAGGCCTTCGCCGTGCAGGACCAACCCACGACCACGGCCCCGGAGACCTCGACGATGCTGGTGCTGGACTCCAGCGGCTCGATGGCCGAGCCCGCGGGCGGCGGCGCCACCAAGATCCAAGCGGCGAAGCAGGCGCTCCGCGACGTCGTGGCGGCCCTCCCCGACGACGCGGTGGTCGGGATGCGCGTCTTCGGCGCCGAGGTCTTCGACCGCGACCAGCCGGGCGCCTGCACCGACAGCCAGCAGGTCGTCGCGCCCGGCACCGACAACCGGGACGCGCTGCTGCGCGAGGTCGAGCGCTACCGACCCTTCGGCGAGACGCCGATCGGATTCGCGCTGCGCCAGGCCGCGCAGGACCTCGACCCCGACACGGCTCGCAGCATCGTCCTCGTCTCCGACGGCGTCGCCACCTGCGACCCGGACCCCTGCGAGGTGGCGAAGGAGCTCTCCGCCCAGGGGGTGGCCCTGCGCGTGGACGTGGTCGGGCTGGGAGTGGATGGAGCGGCCCGGGCCCAGCTTCGGTGCATCGCGGCCGTCGCCGAGGGTCGCTACTACGACGCCTCGTCCGCCGAGGAGATCGTGAGCAGTCTCTCGACCGCCAGCGAGCGTGCCCTGCGTCCCTTCGAGATCGATGGCGAGCCAGTCGTCGGCGGCGCAAGCCAGGACGAGGCCCTGCCCCTGGCCGCCGGGCGCTACGCGGACCGTCTCGTCGGCCGTGAGCAGGAGCGTTGGTACGTCTACGAGCGCACGGTGCCGGGCTCCACGGTGGTCGCCAGCTCCTACGAGCTCCAGCCCGGCGGGCTCAGCGACCTCCAGGTCGACGTGGTCGAGCCGGACGGCGGCGGCTGCGGCACCAGCACCTTCTCGACGATCGTGCCGCTGTTCACCGGCAAGAGCGACCTGGCTCCCGCCGAGGGCATGTACTCGTGCGGGGACCCCGTGCACGTCCGGGTCAGGCGGCTCGGGGACGACACGAGCCCGCTGCCCTTCGGCCTCTCGCTCGTCGAGGAGCCGCCGGTCGAGAACCTCGACTCCCTGCCCACCGACGTCGACACCTCCGTCCTCGAGGAGCCGGAGCGGGCCGGGGAGCGCGCCCGCCCCATCGTCGCCGGCACCTCCTTCGAGGACGCGCCGCCGCTCGAGCCCGGCACCACGTACGCCGCCACCGTCGTGCCGGGGGAGGTCAACGCGTTCCGCGTGCAGGTGGGTTGGGGGCAGAGCCTGGCGGTCCGGGTCGACCGCCCGGGCCTGACGCCTGCCCAGGACGAGACGATCTCCAGCTCCGGCTCGTTCTTCGACCTCCAGCTGATGAGCCCGCTGCGCGCCTCGCTCGGCGACGACCTCGACGCCGACGCGAGCACGAACCGCATCGACACGAGCACGACGGTCCAGATGACCGGCATCTCCCCCGTTGCCTGGAGCAACCGGGAGCGGGACGACGCGCACTTCCTCGCCGGCGACTACTACGTCCTCTACGGCGCGGACGTGGACGCCGCATCGTCGGCGGAGCTGCCTTACACGATCACCGTCGAGGTGCAGGGCGAGGAGTCCGGCCAGCCGGTCTACGCGAGCCCAGGGGAGCTCGTCACCAGCGGCGAGTCCCTCACCGCCACCGAGGTCAGCCCGTCCGACGAGGCCGACGAGGCCGCCGGAGGCACGACGCCGGCCCCGGCCGGGGAGGCCGAGGCCGCGGACGACGGGACGTCGGGTGATCCGGGCTGGCTTGTCCCCGTGGCAGCCGTCGTCGGCGCCCTGGTGCTGGTAACCGCCCTCGCCCTCGTCGTACGCCGTCGACGCGCGTCCTGACGCGGGACCGCCGCCGGCTCGGGCGCCCGGACGCCCCGCCGCCGACCGCACCGGTCGGGCGCCTTCACCCGCCGGTGCTCGACTGCCGCCGCGGGCGGCCTACGCTGGAGCCATGACCACCGTGGACCTGCCGCTGCTGCCGCTCGGACGCGGGCGCGACCTCTCCGCTGAGCGGGGCGTCGAGTGCCCGGGTGACCTGCCCGCCGCCTCCGACCCCGACCTCGTCGAGCGCGCACGCAAGGCCAAGGAGGCGCTGGGGGACCGTGTCTTCGTGCTGGGCCACCACTACCAGCGCGACGAGGTCATCCAGTTCGCCGACGTCACCGGCGACTCCTTCAAGTTGGCCCGCGACGCCGCCGCGCGTCCCGAGGCCGAGTTCATCGTCTTCTGCGGCGTGCACTTCATGGCCGAGTCCGCCGACATCCTGACCAAGCCCGAGCAGCAGGTCGTGCTGCCGGACCTGGCCGCCGGGTGCTCGATGGCCGACATGGCCCGGCTGACCCAGGTCGAGGCCGCGTGGGACGCGATGGCCGCCGCCGGCGTGCAGCAGCAGGTCGTGCCCGTGACGTACATGAACTCCAGCGCCGACATCAAGGCGTTCTGCGGGCGCAACGGCGGCGTGGTGTGCACCTCCAGCAACGCCCAGACCGCCCTGGAGTGGGCGTATGAGCAGCAGGGCCCGGACACCAAGGTCCTGTTCCTGCCCGACCAGCACCTGGGCCGCAACACCGCCGTGCTGCAGCTGGGCCTGTCCCTCGACGACTGCGTCGTCTGGGACCCGCACCGCCCGAACGGCGGTCTGACCGAGCAGCAGCTGCGCGACGCCCGAATGATCCTGTGGAAGGGCCACTGCTCGGTCCACGGCCGGTTCTCCGAGGACGTCGTCGACGAGCTGCGTGCCGCGAACCCCGACATCAACATCCTGGTGCACCCGGAGTGCAAGCACGAGGTCGTGCTGAAGGCCGACCTGATCGGCTCCACCGAGTTCATCATCCAGACGATCGAGGCTGCTCCTGCCGGCTCCTCGTGGGCCATCGGCACCGAGCTCAACCTCGTCAAGCGGTTGGCCGACTCCCACCCGGACAAGAAGATCGCCTTCCTCGACCGCAACGTCTGCTACTGCTCGACGATGAACCGCATCGACCTGCCCCACCTGGTCTGGGCCCTGGAGTCCCTGGTCGAGGGGGTCGTGGTCAACCGGATCGAGGTCGACCCCGAGACCGAGGCCCAGGCCCTGGTCGCGCTCGAGCGGATGCTGTCCCTGCCGGGGAAGACCGCCAAGGACTGACCGGAGCCGGCCGGCGGCGCGTCGTCCGCCGGCCGCCTCGTCAGCGGGGCAGCTCGATCCAGACCGTGGCACCGCCGCCGGGCGTCTCGGTGATCCCGATGCGGCCACGGTGGGCGTCGACGATGCGGCGCACGGTCGCCAGGCCGATGCCATGGCCCTCAACGTCCTCGTGCGCGCGCGCCAGCGGGGCGAAGACGCGCTCGCGGTCGGCCTCGGGCACCCCGAGCCCGTGGTCGACGACCTCGATCCGCCACAGGTCGCCGTCCGCGCGACCGCTGACCTCGATGCGGGCCTTCTCCCCCGGCGCGGCGAACTTCGCACTGTTGGCCACGAGGTTCTGCAGGACCGCGCGCAGCTGGACCGGGTCGCCCTCGACCGTCGGCAGGTCGCCCACGGTGAGGTCGGCACCCAGCAGCGGGACGGCCAGGTCGGCCCGGACCTCGGCCATCACGGCCGTCAGGTCGACCTGGCTGCGCCGCATCTGCCCGCCGATGCGCGCGTAGGCGAGCAGGTCGTCGATGAGGCTCTGCATCCGCTCGGCACCCCTGTTGGCGCGGGTCGCGACGTAGGCCAGCGTGTCGGCGTCCGGCTCCGGGGCCTCCATCTGCTCCTCGAGCAGCTCCAGCGACATCCGGACCGCCGACAACGGGTTGCGCAGGTCGTGGGCGACCTGGCCGGCGAAGGCCGTGAGCACCTGGTTGGAGCGCTCGAGCTCGGCCTGGGTGGCCTCCAGCGCCTTCACCGCGCTGGTCAGCTCCCGGGTGCGCAGCTCGAGCTCGAGCAGGTCGACGACCCGGTCGGCGAGCTTGACCAGCGCCTCCTCCTGGTCGTCGCCGAGCTCGCGGGGCTCGGTGTCGAAGACGCACAGCGTGCCGATCACCACGCCGGCCGGAGTGCGCAGCTGGTGGGTGGCGTAGAACCGGACGTCGCCGATCTCACCGGTCACGAACGGGTTGTCCCTGAACCGCGGGTCCTGGGAGGCGTCCGGCACGATGACCGGCTCCTTCTCGTGCAGCACCAGGTTGCACATGGAGTCCTCGCGCGCGCAGATCGAGGCGTCGAAACCCGCCGTCGCGATCTGGTGCTGCTCGGTGTCGGTGATCAGGTTGATGGTGGCCAGCGGGACCTGCGCCACCTGGGCAGCCACGTCCACCAACGCCATCAGGTCGGCGCGCGGCGGCTCGAGGAGCACCTGGTAGCGGTCGATCTCCAGCACGCGCTCGGTGTCGCTCAGCAACCTCATGACCGTCCTGTCCTGCCCCCATGTCCCACGATCCGTCCGGCACAGGGTAGGGACCCCTCCCCTGGTCAGGGAGCCGAACGCCGGCGAAAGTACCGCGGCGACGGAGAAATCACACTGCAGGACGCCTCACAGGCCCGGCGCGCCCCAGATCGCCAGCCACCGCGACATCTCCCGCTCGACGGGCAGCTCGCCGGCCAGCAGGTCCCTCAGCTGGATCTCCAGCAGGTTGTCGCGCGTCCGTGCCGCGCCGGCCTGTGGCGCGAAGGGGTAGAAGGTGCCCTGCTTGTAGAGGTAGACCAGCCCGGCCCGTCGGCCGGTCGCGTCCGCGAACGGGACCAGCGAGCACAGCAGCCCCGGTCCGAAGCCGTGGGACTCCAGGGTGGTGTTGACCGCGTGCAGGTCGGTGACCAGGCCCTCCACGTCGTCGGGGTCGTCGTCGACCACCAGCCAGGTGAAGCCGAACTCGTCGTGCTCGAGGCGTACGTCGGGCGCGTCGGCCGCACCCCGCAGGAGCTCGACGATCTCCTGCTCGGCCTGCGCGAAGGCGGCACCGCCCGCGGGGCGGTAGCAGACCGCCCCGAGGCCGGTGGGCGCGAGGCCGACGGCAGCCCGCAGGGTGATCGCGGCCGAGGGCACCGCGAACAGCGCGTCGAGGTTGGCCTGCTTGGGGCGGCTGCGGCCCAGGATCGAGTCGAGCAGTCCCATCAGCGTCGACCGCTCACGGGGTCGGCCTGCCGAGCTCGGCCTGGATCCGGGCCAGCTGCTCGAGCCGCTGCTCGAGAGTGGGGTGGGTGGAGGTGAGGGTCCGCAGCGAGACGCCCTTGATGGCCGGGGCGATGAAGAACGCGTTCATGGCCTGGCTGGCACGCAGGTCGCGGTCGGGGATGGCGTTCATCCCCCCGCTGATCTTCTGCAGCGCCGAGGCCAGGGCCGCCGGCTTCATCGTCAGGTAGGCGCCGGCCCGGTCGGCCGAGAGCTCGCGGTAGCGCGAGAGAAGCTTGAGGAGCAGGAAGCTGACGGCGTACACGACCATGCTGACGAGCAGCATCAGCAGCCACACCGGCAGCGCGGAGTTCCCGTCGCGGCGGTTACCGCCGAACATCGCGCCGTACTGCGCCCCCTGGGTGACCATCCCGGCCACGATGCCCGCCGAGGACGCCACGGTCATCACCAGGACGTCGCGGTGCGCGACGTGCGCCAGCTCGTGGGCGAGCACACCCTCGAGCTCCTCGACGGTCAGCAGCTGAAGGATGCCGGTCGTCACGACGACCACCGAGCGGTCCGGCGAGCGACCGGTGGCGAAGGCGTTGGGCATGCTGGTGTCGGCCACGCCGACGCGCGGTTTGGGCATGTCGGCGAGCACGCAGAGCCGGTCGATCATCGCGTGCAGCTCGGGCGCCTGCTGCGGGGTGACCTCACGGGCCCGCATCGCCTTCATGGCCACGGTGTCGCTGCTCCACCACTGGTAGAGCGCGATGCCGATGCCGACGAGGCCGATGAAGGGGACCAGGGTTCCGTACCCGGACCCGGCCGCCACGGCCATCAGGCCGACGACGAGCAGGACGAAGAGCCCGCCGAGCAGGAACATGACCGTCGTCATCCGGGCGGTCAGCCCGGCGTCACCGACGAAACGAGTACGCGCCATGCCCCCAGTCTCCCTGGCCGTCCCAAGAGCAACCTGAGCGGCTCAGGCGCGGTCCTCGGGCTGCTCGACCTTCTCCTCGGCGGCTTCGAGGATCGGACCCGAGCCCGCCGACTCGCCCGAGGTGATCGCGTCGGGCGCGGGCTTGCCGCCCTTCATCGCGGCCAACTCGGCCTCGACGTCGGCCTGGCTGCTCATCGACTCCAGCTCACGGGCGATGTCGTCGCCGGCGTTGAGCGAGGAGGCGTCATCGAGGGCACCGGAGGCGATCAGCTCGTCGATGGCGCCGGCACGGGCCTGCATCTGGGCGGTCTTGTCCTCGGCGCGGGCGATCGCGGCGCCCACGTCACCGAACTCGTCACCGATGCCGGAGACCGCCTCGTTGATGCGCGTCTGGGCCTCGGCCGCGGTGTAGGTCGCCTTGATGGTCTCCTTGCGGGTGCGGAAGCTCTCGACCTTGGCCTGCAGTCGCTGCTGGGCCAGCGTGAGCTTCTCCTCCTCGCCCTGGAGCTGCGCGAGCTGCACCTTGAGGTCGTTGATCTGGCCGGTGAGACCCGACTTGCGGGTCAGCGCCTCGCGGGCGAGGTCCTCGCGGCCCATGTCGATGGCCTTCTGGGCCTGGTCGGTCAGCTTGGCGGCCTGCTGCTCGAGCTGGTTGATCTGCAGCTCGACCCGCTTGCGGCTGGTGGCGACGTCGGCGACGCCACGGCGCACCTTCGTCAGGAGCTCCAGCTGCCGCTGGTAGCTGTAGTCCAGCGTCTCGCGCGGGTCCTCGGCACGGTCGAGCGCCTTGCTGGCCTTCGACTTGAAGATCAGGGTGAAGCGCTTCCAGAGGCTCATGGTGACGGTCCTTCTCGCACGAGGTCGTGGTCGGTGTGTCTCGGGGTCGCCCCTCACCCTACGGCTCCGCGGCAACGCGCGGGCAGGGGTCCGGTCGCCACCGGTAGTCTGGGGACTCGTCCGCGGCGTCCACGACGGACCCCGCGGCCCGCACCAGTCCCCGCAGCAGACAGGCCCACGTTGTTCCGTCGTTCGAAGTCCGAGTCGGCCCCCGAGACCCCCGAGACCACGTCCGCGACGACCGGCGCGTCGGCGCGCACCACGCCGGGCAAGGGGCGCCCGACCCCGTCGCGCAAGGAGGCCGAGGCCGCCGCGAAGGCCCGCGCCAAGGTCCCGCGCACCCGCAAGGAGCAGGCCGCCGCCGCGCGGGTCGCGCGCGCCGAGAACTCCGCCAAGGTCCGCGAAGGCATGAAGGCCGGTGACGAGCGCTTCCTGCTGCCCCGCGACAAGGGCCCGGTGCGCCGGTTCATCCGCGACTACGTCGACTCGCGGTTCTCCTTCATCGACGTGATCGTGCCGGTGCTGATCGTCACGATGATCCTCAGCTACTCCGGCAACCAGACCCTCGCCGGGATCGGCAGCACCGTCCTCATGCTCACGGTGCTCCTGGTGATCGTCGACATGATCCAGCTCCGGTTCCGGGTCCGCCGTCAGCTGGCCCAGCGCTTCCCGGGCGAGAGCACCAAGGGCACCACCTGGTACGCCATCAGCCGGGCGATGCAGATGAAGTTCATGCGGATGCCCAAGGCGCAGGTCAAGATCGGCCAGCAGCTCCCCGAGCACTACCGGTGAGCCCCTCGGCCGACGTCTCGGTCCGCGTCGCCTGGGCCGAGGACGCCGCGGCGATCGCCGCGCTCCAGCTGCGCGCCTGGCCGCAGATGTACGCCGACGTGCTGCCGCCCGAGGCGTTCCCCACCGGTCCGGAGGCGCTCGACGCCGCGACCCGCACCTGGGAGCAGTCGCTCGCCCGCCCGACCGACGCCCGGCAGCGGGTGCTGGTCGCCCTCGAGCGCAACCGCGTGGTCGGCTTCGCGCTGACCGGGCCGGCCACCGACCCCGACTGCGACTCGGTCGCCGACGGCGAGCTCTCCGAGATCGTCCTCGACCCTGACGAGCGCCGTCAGGGGCACGGAAGCCGGCTGCTCCAGGCTGCGGTCGACACGCTGCGCGCGGACCGGTTCGAGCGGGCCGTCACCTGGCTGGTGGCCTCCGACGATGCGCTGCGCGGCTTCCTCGACGGTGCGGGATGGGCACCCGACGGCGCGCACCGCGAGCTCGACCTCGACGGCGCCGGGACGGTCCGCGTCAAGCAGGTGCGGCTGCACACCGACCTGCGCCAGTGAGCGACCGGCCACTCGAGTCGCACGCCGAGGCGCAGCGACGCGTCGTCCGCGACAGCCTCGGCGTCGGGATCGCCACCGGCCTGTACGGCGCCTCCTTCGGCGCGGTGTCGGTGGCCTCCGGGCTCGACGTCGTCCAGACCTGTGCGCTGTCGCTGCTGATGTTCACCGGTGCCTCGCAGTTCGCCCTCGTCGGGGTGCTGGGCTCCGGCGGCTCGGCCGTCACCGGCGCCCTGACCGCAGCCCTGCTCGGCACCCGCAACACCCTGTACGGCCTGCGGCTCGCACCCTTGCTGGGCTGGCGCGGCGCCCGCCGCTTCGGTGCGGCCCACCTGGTCATCGACGAGTCGACCGCCATGTCGATCACGCGTCCCAGCCGCGCGCTGGCGCGCACCGGCTTCCTCACCACCGGCTGGAGCGTCTTCGTCCTGTGGAACCTCTTCACGCTGCTCGGCGCGATCGGCGGCGCGGTGCTCGGCGATCCGCGGACCTACGGTCTGGACGCGGCGGTCGGGGGTGCGTTCCTGGCCCTGCTGTGGCCACGGCTGCAGGACCGTGACGGCCGCCGGCTGGCGCTCACCGCCGCGGCCGTCGCCCTGCTCGCGGGCCCCCTGGTGCCCTCCGGCCTCCCGGTGCTGGTCGCCGGTGGTGTCGCGCTCGTGGTCGGCGTGCTGCACGCCCGGCGGGAGGCACCGTGAGCGCGTGGTGGGCGGTGCTGGGCGGAGCGGCGGCCTGCTACCTGCTGAAGCTGGCCGGCCTCTCGGTCCCTGCCTCGGTGCTGGACCGCCCCCTCGTGCGTGCCGTCGCCGACCGGCTCCCGATCGCCCTCCTGGCCGGACTGATAGCCGTGCAGGTCCTCGCCGGCGACCGGGGCGTGGTGCTCGACGCCCGGGCGGCCGGACTGCTCGCCGCGCTGGTGCTGCTGCTGCTCCGGGCGCCGTTCCTGGTCGTGGTCGTGGGATCGGCACTCACGGCAGCCGTGCTGCGCCACGTGGGCCTGATGTCGTGACGGAACCCGCCCCGGATCACTCCGGGGCGGGATCCGCACAGCACCGATGGCCCCTCCCCCACGGAGGGCGTCGGCACCGCTGGGGCCGCACCGTTTCCGTTCGGTGCGGACCCGCGGGGGGCGTCCCGGCCCGAGATGGGCGGGGTCGACGCGAGCAGCCTGGCAGAGGTCCAGACCACCTGGGAACCCGTGGGTCGCCTCAGGTTCCTGCAGTGCGAGTTCCTGCAGTCCGAGGTTCTGCAGTGCGAGTTGCTGGGGCCGAGCACCGGTGGGCGACGACCGGCGCAGCGACCAGCAGCCACCCGCTCAGTCCAGGTCGAGCAGCTTCTCCAGTCCGACGGTGAGGCCGGGCCGGTCGGCGATGGCACGCAGCGAGGCCAGCACGCCGGGGGTGAAGGACGCGCGGTCCATCGAGTCGTGGCGGATCGTGAGGGTCTCCCCCACCCCGCCGAGCACGACCTCCTGGTGGGCGACCATCCCGCGGATGCGCAGGCCGTGGACACGGACACCGTCGACGTCGGCGCCGCGGGCCCCCTCGAGCGCGGTGCTCGTCGCGTCCGGCGCGGCGCCGAGGCCGGCCTCGCGCCGCGCGGCGGCCACCAGCTCGGCGGTACGGCGGGCCGTGCCCGAGGGTGCGTCCGCCTTGTCGGGGTGGTGCAGCTCGACGATCTCCACCGGCGCCGGGCCCAAGTCGGCGAGGTCGCAGCTCAGCACCAGCCGCCGTTCCTCGAGGTCGCCGGTGCGGACATACATCCATGACGACGTCGGGGTGGGTGAAGTCCACGACGGCCTCGGCTCCCGCATCGACCAGGGCGGCGATGTCGTCCCCTGCGTCCACCGAGGCCACGAGCTCCAGGTCCTCCGCCGACTCCACGGCACGGCACACCTCGCTGCCGACCTTGCCCCGGGCGCCCAGGACACCGACCCTGCTCACGGTTGCGCTGACTGCGTTCTCCACGCGGGCCAGCGTTCCACATGGGGCACCTCGCACGTGACGCAGACCGCCCGGTCGCGACACCCGTGGTCGACCCCGCCACCGGTTCACCGACGCTTCTGGCAATCTTGGCCCCATGGTGCTGCAGACGATCCCCGCCCGGATCCGTTGGTCGGTCGACCTCATGGACGTCCAGCCGGGAGACCACGTGCTGGAGATCGGGTGTGGCCCCGGCTACGGCGCGGAGCTGATCTGCAGTCGCCTGGAGACCGGCAAGCTCTTCGCGATCGACCGGTCGGAGTCCGGGGTCGACCGCACCAAGCGTCGCTGCGCGAAGTACCTCGAGTCCGGCCGGCTGACGGTGCGCCAGATCGACCTCGCGACCCTGCGGGTGCCCGTCAAGCGCCTGCACAAGGTCTACGCCTTCAACGTCAACCTCTTCTGGGTCCGCGACTGCAGTGACGAGGTCGCCCTGCTGCACGAGCGCGTGCTGCCCGGCGGGGCCGTCTACATCTTCTTCGAGGCCACGCGTCCCGACCAGGTGGCCGAGATCGTCGAGAAGACCTCCGCCGCCCTGTCCAGCGCCGGCTTCCGGGTCTCGGTCGTCCAGCGCAAGGTGCCGGCCTGCGTGGGGATCATCGGTAGACGTTAGGTCTCAACCTGATGATGACCCTATATTAGGTTTCAGCCTGATGAAGGGTCGTGAGGAGGGCGCTGTGGCTGCACGGGGCACGGATCCGCCGGTCGGCATCGTGCTGACCGTGGACCAGCGCGGCAGTCGCACGGCCCCCGACGCCGTCGCGGACCTCCTCGCCACGCTCGACCCGCGACCGACACGGCTCGCCTTCCGCCGGACCGCCGGCGACGAGGTCCAGGGGCTCGTGCACGAGGCCGAGCACCTGCCGAGCCTGGTGGAGGCCGTGCTGCGGGACGGGCGGTGGCGGGTCGGCATCGGCATCGGTGCGGTCGAGCTCCCCCTGCCCGGGGACGTGCGCGAGGCACGAGGTGCCGCGTTCGTCCACGCCCGCGAGGGGGTCGACGCCGCACGTCAGGCTCCCGGTCGGGTGCGCGTCGTCGGTGGCGCCACGCCCGAGGAGGTCGCGAGCGCGCGGGCCCTCGAGGCAGCGATCTGGCTGTGGGCCGCGCTGCTGGACCGGCGTACCGACCGTGGCTGGGAGGTCGTCGACCTGCTCGACGCCGGGCGCACCCACGAGCAGGCAGCGCGTCATCTCGGGATCTCCCAGAGCGCGGTCACCCAGCGGGCACGGGCAGCCGGCGTGGTCGAGGGCGAGCGGGCCCGCGAGCTGGTGGCGCACCTGGCCGGCACGGCCCTCGCACGCGCGAGGGAGGACGTCCGATGACGTGGGAGGTCGACGCCGGCGGGGCGATGCTGCTGGTGCTGCTGACGGCCGCGCTGGTCGCCGCGTCCTGGGCCTGGGCGCCGCGGGGCCGTCGGGTGTGGGCACCTGCCGCGCTGGGCCTGCTGGCTGCGGCCCTCGCCTGGTCCGGGGCCGCCGACCTGACGCTGGCCGGGGACGCGCCACGCTCGCTGCTGGTCGCGCTCGCCGGCGCCCTCGCGGTCCTCGGGGGCGGACCGGTGACCACCTCGTTGTTCGCCCTGGTCGATGCCGAGGGTCATGCCCGGGGTGACCTCGAGGGTGACGTCGAGGGAGACGCCGAACATGACACAGGGACCGGCCCTGACTCCGACTCCGCCCAGGACGCCGACACCCTCGAGCGGGCCGGTCAGCTGCTGCGCGGCGGCGCGTGGATCGGTGTCCTGGAGCGTGCCGGCGTCGTGGCCGCGCTGGTCGCGGGCTGGCCCGAGGGACTGGCCGTCGTGCTGGCCCTCAAGGGGCTGGGGCGCTACCCCGAGCTGCGCAACGCCGGCACCGGCGCGGTGGCCGAGCGCTTCATCATCGGCACCTTCACCAGCGTGTTGTGGGCCGCATCCTGCGCAGCCTGCGTGGTGCTTGCCTGACGGCGCAGCCGCGCGCAGCCGGCGAGCGGGCCGGTACGTCGGGCTGGCGGTCAGGCCGGGCCGACCACCGCGAGCACCTCGGGTCGCGAGAAGATCTCCGCCGCCACCGCGCGCACGTCCTCGATGCTCACCTCGTCGATGTGGGTCAGCACCTCGTCGAGGGTGAGCAACCGGTCGTGCACGAGCTCGGACTTCCCCAGCCTGGCCATGCGCGACCCCGAGTCCTCCAGGCCGAGCACCAGCCCGCCCCGCAGCTGGCCCTTGCCGCGCTCGAGCTCTTCGGCGCTGATCCCCTCCCGGGCGACCAGCCCCAGCTGCTCGCGGACGACCGAGAGCACCTCGTCCTGCTTGGCGGGCAGGCACCCGACGGAGACGCCGACCAGCCCGGAGTCGGCGTGGTGGGAGGCGAACGCGTAGACCGAGTAGGCCAGGCCACGACGTTCCCGGACCTCCTGGAACAGCCGCGACGAGGTCCCGCCCCCGAGGGCGGTGCTGAGGATCGACAGCGCGAAGCGGCGGGGGTCGTTGCGGGCGATGCCCTCCATCCCGAGCACGAGGTTGACCTGCTCGAAGGGACGGATCGTCGAGGCGGTGCCGGGGTGGACGGGCGCGGGCGCGCCCTCCCCCAGGCGCGAGACCGGCGCCTCGGTGCGGTCCAGGAACCCGTTGCGACCGAAGGCGGCCTCGACCTGCGCGACCACGTGGTCGTGCTCGACGTTGCCGGCCACCGACACCACGATCGTCGCGGGTCGGTAGTGCGTGCGGTGGAACTGCGCCACCTGGTCACGGGTCATGGCGGTGATGGACTCGACGGTCCCGGCGATCGGACGTCCGAGCGCGGTGTGCTCCCCGAAGGCCTGGGCCGCGAACAGGTTGTGCACCACGTCGTCGGGGTCGTCGTCGTGCATCGCGATCTCGTCGAGGATGACGTCGCGCTCGGCGGCGACGTCCTCGGGGGTGATCAGGGAGTCGGTGATCATGTCGCCGAGCACGTCCACCGCCAGGTCGAGGTCCACGTCGAGGACCCGTGCGTGGAAGCAGGTGTACTCCTTGGCGGTGAAGGCGTTGAACTCGCCCCCGACGGCGTCCAGGGCCACCGAGATGTCCATCGCCGAGCGGCTCCCCGTGCCCTTGAACAGCACGTGCTCGAGGAAGTGGGAGCAGCCGTGCAGCGTCTCGTCCTCGTCGGCGGACCCGACCCCGACCCAGACCCCGATGCTGGCCGAGCGCACCCCGGCCATCTGCTCGGTGACGATGCGCAGCCCCGAGGGGAGCAGCGTGCGGCGTACGACGGAGGTGACCAGCCCGTCGTCGTCGGTCGTCTCCGACAGCGTGCTGGTCAGGTGCGCTGTGCTCTCGGGGCTGCCAGGGGTGCCGGGGGTGCCGGCGGGGGTGCTCGTGCTGGTGCTCATCGGGTCGCTCCGGTCTGTCCGTGGCGGTGAAGCGACCGACCCGCCCGAGCCGGTGGCTCGGGCGGGTCGGTCACGGCGTGCTGGTGAGGATCACTCCTCGGAGGCGGCCTCCTCGGCGGCCTCGCCCTCGGCGCCCTCCTCCTCGACCACGGGGGTCAGGGAGAGCTTGCCGCGGTCGTCGATCTCGGCGATCTGGACCTGGATCTTCTGGCCGACCGAGACGACGTCCTCGACGGCGTCGACACGCTTGCCGCCGGCGAGCGAACGCAGCTTGCTGATGTGCAGCAGGCCGTCCTTCCCGGGCATCAGCGAGACGAACGCACCGAAGTTCGTCGTCTTGACGACGGTGCCGAGGTAGCGCTCGCCGACCTCGGGCATCGTCGGGTTGGCGATCGCGTTGATCGCCGACCGAGCGGCCTCGGCGGCGGCACCGTTGGTGGCACCGATGTAGATGGTGCCGTCGTCCTCGATGGAGATCGAGGCCTCGGTGTCGTCCTGGATCTGGTTGATGACCTTGCCCTTGGGACCGATCACCTCGCCGATCTTGTCGACCGGGATCTTGATGGTGATGATCCGAGGCGCGGTCTGCGACATCTCCTCGGGGGCGTCGATGGCCTCGGCCATGACGTCGAGGATGGTCAGGCGGGCGTCCCGGGCCTGCTTGAGCGCGGCACCGAGGACCTCGGCGGGGATGCCGTCGAGCTTGGTGTCGAGCTGCAGCGCGGTCACGAACTCACGGGTGCCGGCGACCTTGAAGTCCATGTCGCCGAACGCGTCCTCGGCACCGAGGATGTCGGTGAGGGCCACGTAGGTGGTCTGGCCGTCGATCTCACCGGAGACCAGGCCCATCGCGATGCCGGCGACCGGCGCCTTGAGCGGCACACCGGCCTGCAGCAGCGACAGGGTCGAGGCGCAGACCGAGCCCATCGAGGTCGAGCCGTTGGAGCCCATGGCCTCGGAGAGCTGACGGATCGCGTAGGGGAACTCCTCGCGGTCGGGCAGCACCGGCAGCAGCGCGCGGCGCGCCAGGGCGCCGTGGCCGACCTCGCGGCGCTTGGGCGAGCCCACGCGACCGGTCTCACCGGTGGAGAACGGCGGGAAGACGTACTTGTGCATGTAGCGGCGGTGCTTCTCCGGGGAGAGCGTGTCGAGCTGCTGCTCCATCTTGAGCATGTCCAGCGTGGTGACACCCAGGATCTGGGTCTCGCCGCGCTCGAACAGCGCCGAGCCGTGCACCCGCGGGATCAGGCCGACCTCGGCGTGCAGCGGACGGATGTCGGCCAGGCCGCGGCCGTCGATGCGGACCTTGTCGCGCAGGATCGACTCGCGCACCAGCGCCTTGTTCAGCGAGCGGAACGCCGCGCCGAGCTCCTTCTCGCGACCCTCGAACTGGCCGGCGAGGCGGTCGAGCAGCGCGTCCTTGATCTCGTCGGTGCGGTCCTGGCGCTCCTGCTTGTCCGCGATCTTCATCGCGGCCGCGAGGTCCTCGCGGGCAGCGGACTCGACCGCGGCGTAGACGTCGTCCTCGTAGTCGAGGAAGACCGGGAAGTCCTGGACCGGCTTGGCCGCGGCGGCGGCGAGCTCGGACTGGGCCTCGCAGAGCTGCTTGATGAAGGGCTTCGCGGCGTCGAGGCCCTGGGCCACGACGGTCTCGTCGGGCGCCTGAGCACCGGAGGAGATCTTGCCGAAGGCGGTCTCGGTGGCCTCGGCCTCGACCATCATGATGGCGACGTCGCCGGCGTCGGTGACGCGACCGGCCACGACCATGTCGAAGACGGCGTCCTCGAGCTGGGAGTGGGTCGGGAACGCGACCCACTGGCCGTCGATGAGGGCGACGCGCACGCCGCCGACCGGGCCGGAGAACGGCAGGCCGGAGAGCTGGGTGGACATCGACGCGGCGTTGATCGCGAGGACGTCGTAGGGGGTGTCGGGCTCGAGGGCCAGGACGGTGATGACGACCTGGACCTCGTTGCGCAGGCCCTTCTTGAAGGTCGGGCGCAGCGGACGGTCGATGAGGCGGCAGGTGAGGATCGCGTCCTCGCCCGGGCGGCCCTCGGAGCGGAAGAACGAGCCGGGGATCTTGCCCGCGGCGTACATCCGCTCCTCGACGTCGATGGTGAGGGGGAAGAAGTCGAACTGGTCCTTCGGGTGCTTCCCGGCCGTCGTCGCCGAGAGCAGCATCGTCTCGTCGTCGAGGTAGGCCGTGACGGAGCCGGCGGCCTGGCGGGCCAGGAGGCCGGTCTCGAACTTGACGGTACGGGTGCCGAACGAGCCGTTGTCGATGACGGTCTCGACGGCGGAGATCACGGGCTCAGCCGTGTGGGACTCGGTCAAGAGTGTTCCTTCTGAGGTTGCAGAGCATCCCGCTGCGTCCCGCGAAGAGGTGCCGGTCTTCGATCGAGGCCCGCAGTCGCGTCGCACGGGTGCGAGCTCTGAGAGCCACTACCGAGGACCGAGCCGGGCGAGCGGGTCACTCCTGGTGTGGATGGTTGTTCAGTTGTACGACGCCGAGCCTAGTGGTCGGGGCCGGAAATGCGTCGGAGCGGCCGCCCGCGTTCGGGCGACCGCTCCGCCCTCGAGGTCTGAGGGGTGCGTCAGCGGCGCAGGCCGAGACGCTCGATGATCGAGCGGTAGCGCTCGATGTCGCTCTTGTTCAGGTAGTTCAGCAGGCGGCGGCGCTGGCCGACCAGCAGCAGCAGGCCACGACGGCTGTGGTGGTCGTGCTTGTGCTGCTTGAGGTGCTCGGTCAGGTGGGAGATGCGGTGCGAGAGCAGAGCGATCTGCACCTCCGGCGAGCCGGTGTCGCCCTCGGTCGTGGCGTACTCGGCGATGATCTTCTTCTTGGTCTCCGCGTCGGTACCGATCGACATACGGGTCTCCTTCCGGCTCCGGGTCTCCCCTGGGCCTGTTCGCTGCGCGGCGCGCCGGGGCCTGTTCACCCGGGCACTCTCGATCCGCGGCCGTTGGACGGCAACCGGACGAGAATAGGCCCCGCACGGGCGAGGGTGGAAATCCTCGCCCGCACGGGGCCCATGGCCCGCGCTGCGGGTCAGACGTCGTGGTGCGAGGAGGTGCGGCGCTCGGTGACCGACCCGTCGGGGTGCGTGGTCGTGGCGACCGTGCCCGACTCGCGACGGCGGTTGAGCGTGACGGCGGTCAGCACCAGCAGGGCGACGCCGACGATGGTCATGATCCAGCCGATCATCTGCAGGTCCACGCCCTCGACGGCGTCCTGGACGGCCAACGCCAGGATCAGTCCGACGACGACGAGGAAGCCTCCGGCTCCGTAACCCATGGTGTTCTCCTCTCGGTGCGGGCGCGGCGTGCGCCCGTCAGGCGTGTGGGGTGATGCCTTCGACTCTTGTGCCCGGTGCGGCCGACGGATCTCTCACCCGACCGGGTAAGAGTGCTGCTCAGCCCCGCGCGGGCCGGCGGTGGCACGATGCCGTCATGGGCCTGCTCGCGGACTCCCCGATCCCCTCCGGCTTCACCGGCACCCGGCTGGGGGTGTGCAACCTGTGCGAGGCGATCTGCGGCCTGCGGGTCACCTTCACCGACGGTGAGGTCACCGGCATCCGCGGCAATCCCGAGGACCCGCTCTCGCGGGGGCACGTCTGCCCCAAGGGCGTCTCCCTGGCCGACGTGCACGCCGACCCGGACCGGTTGCGCCGGCCGGTGCGCCGGGTCGGGACCGGCGAGGCCGCCCGGTGGGAGGAGATGGAGTGGGAGGAGGCCCTCGACCTGGTGGCCGACCGGCTCGCGGCCACCTCGCGCGAGCACGGCCGCGACGCGGTCGGCGTCTACCTCGGCAACCCCAACGCCCACTCGCTCGGCTCCGCCACCCACGGGACGGCCTTCGTCCGCAGCCTCCGGACCCGCAACCGCTTCAGCGCCTCGTCGGTGGACCAGGTCCCCCACCAGTTCCTCGCCTGGCAGATGTTCGGCCACCAGCTGCTGCTGCCGGTGCCGGACATCGACCGCACCGACCTCTTCCTCGTCATCGGTGCCAACCCGATGGCCTCCAACGGCTCCCTGATGACCGTGCCCGACTTCCCGCGACGCGTCCGTGCGCTGCACGAGCGCGGCGGCCGGATGGTCGTGGTCGACCCTCGACGCACCGAGACGGCCAAGGTCGCCGACGAGCACCTGTTCGTCCGGCCCGGCAGCGACGCCGCGCTCCTCCTGGCGCTCGTCCACGTGCTGCTGCGCGAGGACCTGGTGACCCCACCGGCGTACGTCGACCACCTCGAGGACCTCCCGGGCCTGGTCGCCGACTTCACCCCCGAACTCGCCGAGCGGGTCAGCGGCGTGCCGGCCACCGACGTCGAGCGCCTGGCACGGGAGCTGGCCGCCGCCGACCGCGCCGCGGTCTACGGTCGGCTCGGCGTCTCCACCCACGGCTTCGGCTCGATCTGCCAGTGGGCCGTCACCCTGCTCAACGTCCTGACCGGCAACCTGGACCGCGAGGGCGGGGTGATGTTCCCCGAGCCCGCCATCGACACGGTCGGGCGCCGCATCGTCTCCCCCGGCCACCACGACGTGTGGCGCAGCCGCGTCCGCGAGCTGCCGGAGTTCGCCGGGGAGCTCCCGGTCTCGGCCCTGCGCGAGGAGATCGAGACGCCCGGGGAGGGACAGATCCGGGCGATGGTCACGATCGCCGGCAACCCCGTCCTCTCGACGCCCGACGGGCGGCGGCTGGCCGACGCGCTCGACTCCCTGGACTTCATGGTCGCGATCGACATCTACCTCAACGAGACCACCCGTCACGCCGACGTGGTCCTCCCGGTGACGACCGCCCTGGAGCGCGACCAGTACGACCTGGTCTTCCACGGCCTGGCGGTGCGCAACACCGCCCGCTTCACCCCGGCGCTCCTGCCCAAGGAGAAGGGCACCCGACACGACTGGGAGGTCTTCGGGGCGTTGGCGCGCCGGCTCTCGGCACGGCTGGGGAAGAAGCTGCCGCTCCGGGCGCGGCTCCAGCAACGGGCCCGGATGACCGCCAGCCCGCGGCTCCTCCTGCCGCTGCTGCTGCGCGGCAACCGCTACGGCCTGACCTGGCGGGCGCTGCGGCGCCACCCCGAGGGCGTCGACCTGGGGCCGCTGCGTCCCTGCCTGCCCGAGCGCCTGCAGACCCCGGACAAGCGGGTGGACCTCACCCCCGCCCTCGTCGTCGACGACCTGGCGCGTCTGCGTGCCTCGCTGGAGAGCACGCCCACGACCGCCGCGGACGAGCTGCTGCTCATCGGCCGTCGCCACGCACGCGACTGCAACTCCTGGCTGCACAACTCCGATCGGCTCACCCGGGGCAGGCCGCGGCACCAGCTCCTGGCCCACCCCGACGACCTGCGCGAGCGCGGCCTCGCCGACGGCGACGTGGTGACGGTCTCCAGCCGGGTCGGCTCGGTCGAGGTCGAGTGCGCCGCGAGCGAGGACCTGATGCCCGGCGTCGTGTCGCTTCCGCATGGCTACGGCCACGCGCTGCCCGGGGTGCGGCTCTCGCACGCCAGCACGGTGCCGGGGGTCTCGATCAACGACCTGACCGACCCCGAGCGGCTCGACGTCTCGGGCAACGCGGCCCTCAACGGCACCCCGGTGCGGCTCAGCCCTGCCGCCGCTCCCGCAGGGTGAGGTAGACCGCCCGGACGCCGACGGCCCGCTCGAGCTCGCGGGTCACCAGGCCGAAGAACTGCTCCCGGTAGGCCTCGTCGGTCACCGTCGACACGGTCAGGTAGAGCAGCGAGAAGGAACCCAGGAACAGCGACACCTTGCCCAGCGGGACCGAGACCTGCGCGAGGTAGGGCAGCGTGTGGATGTCCTCACGACCCAGGCCCGTCCACGACTCCTGCACGTCGACGCCCATGGTGAGAGCGCCGAAGAGCAGGAAGAACCCGAAGACGGTGCCCGCCAGCAGCAGCACCTGGACGAACTGCACGATCACCAGGAACAGCACCAGGTTGCCGCGCTCGAAGCCGGTCACCGTCGCGCGCCCCACCGGGTCCGCCCCCGGGTCGGCCAGCAGCTCCTCGCACGCCTCCTCCAGCGGCGTACGACGGCAGGCGCGGCGCAGGAAGTCCTCGTCCACCGCGTCGTCGGCCCGGTCGACCTCCTCGGGCAGGCGCACCAGCAGGAAGGCGACCGCCATGCCGACGAACAGCAGCACCACGAGCCACAGCGTGCCGGTCTGCAGCGAGGCCGCCAGCTGCCAGACCTCGGCGTTGATGAACAGGAAGGTCACGAAGATCAGCAGCAGCGGCAGGGCACGCGTCATCTGGGGCAGCAGCGAGGGCAGCGAGGACGCGGTGCGCCGCAGCGCCCACGCCAGGATCGGTCGCACGTGCAGCACGGTGAGGGCGTAGGAGACGACGGCCAGCAGCACCAGGGTCAGGACGACCGCCGGGGCCGCCGACACCTGGGAGGTCAACCACGCCAGGGCCACCCCGGCGCCCGCAGCGACCAGCGCGACCAGCAACAGCCGTGGGACGGTGCGCCGAGGCGAGAGTGCCTCGCGCGCCTCGCGCCGCCGCTCCGGCACGAAGTAGGACAACCCGTTGGCGAGGAACCACGCATCGGCGGCCGCGACCGGGTCGCCGTCGCGGCCGCCTCGGTCGTGACGACCGGGCAGGACCATGCCTCAGCCCGCCAGGAGGTCGCGCGCGCGGTCGACGTCCTCGGCCATCTGGACGACCAGCTCGTCGACGGAGTCGAAGGTGACCATGCCGCGCAGGCGCTCCACGAACGTGACCTCGACCTCGACGCCGTAGAGGTCCAGGTCGCTGCGGTCCAGGACGTAGGACTCCACCCGCCGGGCCCGCTCGCCGTGGAACGTGGGGTTGGTGCCCACGCTGATCGCGGCGGGGAGGGACTCACCGGTGTCGAGCCGAATCAACCGCCCGGCGTACACGCCGTCGGCGGGGGCCGCGGTCATCGCGTCGGTCGGGACGTTGGCGGTGGGGTAGCCCAGCTCGCGGCCGCGCTGGTCGCCCTTCACCACGGTGCCGCGGACGGAGTACGGGCGGCCGAGGGCCTGCGCCGCCCCCGAGACGTCCCCCGCGGCCAGGCAGGTGCGGACGTAGGTCGACGACCAGACCTGCGGACCACCGTCGAGCGGTATCCCCTCTGCGGTGAAGCCGTGCCGGGCACCGGACTCGGTGAGCGTCGCGACGTCGCCGCCCGCGCGGTGGCCGAAGCGGAAGTTGGCGCCCACCACCACGGCCGAGGCGTGCAGGGCGTCGACCAGCACCCGCTGGACGAACTCCTCCGGTGACCAGGACGCCACCTCGCGGTCGAACGGCAGCGCAAGGACCGCGTCGGCGCCGGCGTCGGCCAGCAGGGCGGCGCGAGTCTCGAGCGAGGTGAGCGCGGTGGGTGCGTGCTCGGGACGCAGGACCGCCATCGGGTGCGGGTCGAAGGTCACCGCCACCAGCAGCAGGCCACCCTCGTCGGCGACCGCCCGCGCCCGCGAGAGCACCTGGCGGTGGCCGAGGTGGACACCGTCGAAGTTGCCGATGACGACCGCAGTAGGCCCGAGGTCGTCCGGCACGTCGTCCCAGGACCGCCAGAGCTGCACGTCAGCACCCTACTGGCGCTCGGTCACCCCGCCGGGCAGCAGGTCACTCCACGACGCGGATCTTGGCGGTGACGGCCTCGGCGATCTCGGGGGTGACGTCGGTGATGCCGTGCTCGGCCGCCGCGTGGGAGGCGACCTCGGTGAACAGCTGCTCCTGGGACGCGGCGCTGAAGCTGGTCGGGCAGCCGGGCATCACGTCCCCGCACGCGAGCTGGAACTTCATGGGGTCTCCTCCTGGTGGTGGGGGTCTGCGGCGGGCGGGTCGGGCACCCGTACCCAGAGCACGCCGTGGTGCTCGTCCTGCTCCATGCCCACCGTGCCGCCGTGCACGACGGTGAGCGCCCGGGCGAGGTAGAGACCGACGGTGATGCCGGACTGCCCACCTTCCGGGGAGTCGAACGGCTCGAAGAGCGCGCGGGCGGTCGCCGGGTCGACCGGGTCGCCCTCGCGGACGATCCGGAGCTCGGTCCAGGGCGCCTCCCGGCGTACGTCGAGGCGGACACGCTGCGGAGCGGGCCTGGTCGTCATCGCGGCCTTCCACAGGTCGCGCACGATCCGCGGGAACAGGTCGAGGTCGACGTGGAGGACGACGTCGGCGCCGTCCCCACCGATGTCGTCGGGCAACGTGAGGGAGGCGGCGACCTCACCGACGGTGATCGGGTGGGGGTCCGGCTCGACGCGTCCCAGCATCGCGGCCGTCAGCAGCTCGACCTCGCCGGTGCGCTCGTCCAGCAGGTCGAGCGCGGCCTGCAGGCGCACCAGCGCCTGCTCCCGGGACGCAGCGTCCGCCGACATGTCCCCGAGCAGCCCGACCCAGGCCTGGGCGACCGCCAGGGGCGAGCGCAGGCCGTGCGTGAAGACGCTGAGGAACCGGTCCCGCTGACGCGCGAGGTCAGGGCCGGGACGATTGGTGACCGCGGCCGTGCCGGCCTCGGTGAAGGCCTGCGTCCACCGGTGCAGCAGCGCAGGGTCGACGCCGTGACGCTCGGCCACGGCCGGGGCCCGGCCGCCGGCGAGCACGTCGAGCACTGCCGCGACGCGCGCGTCGGTGGCCTCCCCCATCCGACCACCCTCGATGACGCGCGGCCCGCGGAACCGCATGCGGGTCATCCCCGGCCCCTCTCTCCCACCGGCGAGGCTAGTACGACGAGGGCGACCCGGGACAGGGTCGCGAGCACTTTCGGCTCGACCGGCCGGTGGGCATGGCCCGTTCGGGCCACGTCCGGACCGCGGACGGTCACGGAGCGCCGAGCCCCATGACCGGACGTCGGGTCAGACGAAGACCGCGACCGCGCGGGCGACGCCGTCCCGCGGCTCGTAGAGGGCCAGGAACTCCCCGCTGGGGTCGAAGAGGGCCGTGAGCCCGGCCAGGTCGCGCTCGAGGGCGCGTCCCACCCGGACCGAGCCCGCCTCGTCCTCGTCGAGGTCGATCGACGAGAAGGCGGCACGGGCAGCGTCGGCGATCGGCACCACGCTCGCGTCGTCCTCGAGCTCCTCCAGCGTCCGGGCGACGCCGAGGTCGTAGGGCCCGACCGCGGTACGACGCAGCGCGGTGAGGTGCCCGCCCACGCCCAGCGCGGCGCCGACGTCGCGGGCGATGGCGCGGACGTAGGTGCCCGAGGAGCAGCGGACCGAGATGTCGACGTCGAGGTGCTCCCCCACGACCCGCTGGTCGCCGACCACGAGCTCGTGCACGGTGACCGGTCGGGCCTTCAGCTCGACCTGCTCGCCGTCACGGACACGCTGGTAGGCGCGCTTGCCGTCGACCTTGATCGCCGAGACGGCCGTCGGGACCTGCTCGATGTCGCCGACCTGGGTGCCGAAGGCAGCCGCGACCGCAGCGGGGTCCAGCGAGGCGGCCGGGGTCGTGGCGACGACCTCGCCGTCGGCGTCGTCGGTGGTCGTGCTGACCCCGAGGCGCACCGTCGCGTCATAGGCCTTGTCGGTGAGCATCAGGTGCCCGAGCAGCCGCGTGGCGCGACCGACACCGAGCACCAGGACACCGGTGGCCATCGGGTCCAGGGTGCCCGCGTGACCGACCTTGCGGGTCCCGACGAGCCGCCGGACCCGACCGACCACCCCGTGCGAGGTGATGCCGCCGGGCTTGTCGACGACGACCAGCCCGGGCTCGGTCACGCCCGGTCGTCCCGGTCGTGGTCGTCGTGCTCGTCCTCGTCGTGGTCCTCGTCGAGGTCGCGGGGCTTCTTGTAGGGGTCCTCCTCGCCGGCGTACGCCTCACCGCGCGCCGCCGCGACCGCCTCGTCCTGCGCCTTCGCGCGGGCGAGGACCTCCTCGAGGTGGCGGGCGGTCTCGGGCAGGGCGTCGGCGACGAAGGTCAGCGTCGGGACGTGGCGCATGCCGAGCTGCTTGCCGACCTCCGAGCGCAGCAGGCCCTTGGCCGACTCCAGCGCCGCGGCCGTCGAGGCCAGCTGGGCCTCCTGGTCCTCGGGTGAGCCGAGCACGGTGTAGAAGATCGTGGCCTGCTGGCTGTCGCCGGAGACCCGGACGTCGGTGATGGTGACGAAGCCGAGGCGCGGGTCCTTGATCCGGCGCTCGAGCATCTCGGCCACGATCACCTGGATCCGGTCGGCGATCTTGCGCACGCGCGGGTTGCTCATGGGGTCTTTCTACTCCTGGGGCGGGACCCGGTGGGGTCCTGGGGCTGGACGGCCGACGCCGGGCCGGTCCGTGGTGACGGACCGGCCCGGCGTACGGGGTGGAGCGGTGCGGTGCTCAGCCGCGCGGGATCTCCCTCATCTCAAAGGCCTCGACGAAGTCGCCTTCCTTGATGTCCTGGAAGTTGCGCAGGACCAGACCGCACTCGAAGCCCTCGCGGACCTCGGAGGCGTCGTCCTTCTCCCGCTTGAGCGAGGCCAGGTCGAGGTTGTCGGCCACCACGGCGCCGTCGCGCACGAGGCGGACCTTGGCGTTGCGGCGGATGAGGCCCTCGGTGACCATGCAACCGGCGATGTTGCCGATCTTGCTGGAGCGGAAGATGGCCCGGATCTCGGCCTTGCCGAGCGAGACCTCCTCGTACTCCGGCTTGAGCATGCCCTTGAGCGCGGCCTCGATCTCCTCGATGGCCTGGTAGATCACCGAGTAGTAGCGGATCTCCACGCCCTCGCGGTCGGCCATCTCGGTCGCCTTGCCCTGCGGACGGACGTTGAAGCCGATGATGATCGCGTCGGAGGCGGCGGCCAGGTCGACGTTGGTCTCGGTGATCGCACCGACACCGCGATCGATGACACGGATGCCGACCTCGTCGCCGACGTCGATCTTCGACAGCGCGTCCTCGAGCGCCTCGACCGAACCGGACACGTCGCCCTTGAGGATGAGGTTGAGCTCCTGGCTCTCGCCCTTCTCCATGGAGGCCATGAAGTCCTCGAGCGAGCGGCGGACGCGGCGCTTGGCCTGCATGGCCGCACGCTCGCGCGCCTCGCGCTTCTCGGCGATCTGGCGGGCCATCCGGTCGTCCTCGACGACGATGAAGTTCTGACCGGCGCCCGGGGCGGCGTTCAGACCCAGCACCATCGCGGGGCGCGACGGGTCGGCCTCCTCGATGTTCTCGCCGTGCTCGTCGAGCATGGCGCGGACACGGCCGTAGGCCGGGCCGGCGACGATCGAGTCACCCACGCGCAGCGTGCCTCGCTGGACCAGGACGGTCGCGACGGGGCCGCGGCCGCGGTCGAGGTGCGCCTCGACGACCAGGCCCTGGGCGTCCTGGGTCGGGTTGGCCCGCAGGTCCAGCGACGCGTCGGCGGTCAGGACGACGGCCTCGAGCAGCTTGTCGAGGTTGAGCTCGGACTTGGCCGAGACGTCGACGAACATCGTGTCGCCGCCGTACTCCTCGGGCACCAGGCCGTACTCGGCCATCTGGCCGCGCACCTTGGTCGCGTCGGCCTCGGGGAGGTCGATCTTGTTGACCGCGACCACGATCGGCACACCCGCGGCCTTGGCGTGGTTGAGCGCCTCGACCGTCTGCGGCATGACACCGTCGTTGGCCGCGACCACCAGGATGGCGATGTCGGTGGCCTGCGCACCACGGGCACGCATGGCGGTGAACGCCTCGTGGCCCGGGGTGTCGATGAAGGTGATGCGGCGCTCGTTGTCGTCGACGTCGGTGGTGACCTGGTAGGCGCCGATGTGCTGCGTGATGCCACCGGCCTCCTTGTCGACCACGTTAGCAGAACGCAGCGCGTCGAGGAGCTTGGTCTTTCCGTGGTCGACGTGACCCATGACGGTGACGACGGGCGGGCGGACCACGAGGTCCTCCTCGCCACCCTCGTCCTCGCCGAACTCCAGGTCGAAGGACTCGAGCAGCTCGCGGTCCTCGTCCTCGGGCGAGACGATCTGGATGACGTAGTTGAGCTCCTCACCGAGCAGCTCGAGCGTCTCGTCGTTGACCGACTCGGTCGCGGTCACCATCTCGCCGAGGTGGAAGAGCATCTGCACGAGCTGGGCGGCGTCGACGCCGACCTTCTCGGCGAAGTCGGTCAGCGAGGCGCCGCGCGCCAGCCGGACGGTCTCGCCGTTGCCCTTGCGGACGCGCATGCCGCCCAGGGTCGGGGCCTCCATGGCCTCGAACTCCTGGCGACGGGCCCGCTTCGACTTGCGACCACGACGCGAGGGACCGCCGGGACGACCGAAGGCACCCTGGGTCTGGCCGCGCTGGCCGGGACGACCGCCACCGGGACGACCGCCACCGGCGAAGCCGCCACCACCGGGCCGACCGGCACCGGGGGCGCCGCCACGACCGGGGGCACCCCCGCGACCGGGCGCGCCGGGACGACCGCCGGGACCGGGGCGACCCGGGGCCGGACGACCGCCGGGACCCTGGCCGAAGGCGGCCGGGGACTTGGGCATCATCGCCGGGTTGGGACGCGGCATGCCCGGGCGACCGGGAGCGCCACCGTCA
>NZ_LUPI01000002.1:0-7060 GCF_001627265.1 Nocardioides sp. REDSEA-S30_B4
GTAGGAACCGCCATCTTCGGAAGACCTCGACCTCTATCCCGGTACCGACGCGCCGACCCCAGCCGCGTCGTCCGCTACACCCTCATCTGCGAAGAGCCCTCAATCGCTCGAGTTGCGGCCCATGCGGGCGTGATGCGCCGGCTCGTTCTCGTCAACCAGCACCATCTCGTGCCCAGCCAGATCGCCGGCGTCCAGGTCGACATGCGACGCCGTGTACATATCGAAGCAAGACTCCTCCGCGATGCTGTCCAAGAGAAGCGAGTCGATCATCGCTTCGTGCGCAGCCGATGCCCCGCGATACGGACCGACGACTAGATGACGTTCGCCCGCGTCGACGTCTCGCTCCACGAGAATCCAATGGGGATCGTGGATGGCGCCCGTCCGCTCGGTAACCCAGTGTCTGAAATGGGCGGCCGCATCGATTGTCTGGTCACTGTTCTGCGACGCCTCATTACCGATGAAGTTCACGATGGCTCACCGGCCCTTCTCTCCTCCTCGCGCCTCACGTCTCGCGGTTCAGTTGGACCGAGTGATCGTGAAGCTCTCAGGGCGTTGCGCTCGATCGTGCGGATGCGATGGCAGTTGGCGCAGACGACCTCGCACTTGGTCATCTCTTCTTCGATCTCGGTCCACGCCCTTCCGTTGGCGATCATGGCCGAAATGACTGCGGTCTTTCGTCCGCGGACGTGATCCCAGTCGAGGCCTCGCGCCCACTCAGCCCAACCGCAGTCCGCACAACCACGTTCGAGCTTGATCGCGTCGTTGCGGTCTTGAAATTGAACGCGGCGACGCCACGAGGGGGGCAGTCGCTCAGCCGTTCTCCAGGACGACGGTCGCTGCGCCATCGTTGTCATTCGGTGACACCTCGAGCAGCGAGGATCGCACTTGTCGAGCTCGGCGCGGATCCGGGCTGCCGAGGCACACAACTGCACCATGCGCGACACGTGCCCGACCTTCTCTGCGCTGTTGCGGTGGTCAGGATCGATCGCACGGATGTCGCTGTAGCCGCAGTCGACGCAGCCTTCTGCCTTCCACGCATCAACGATCGCCTGCAGCCGGGCGCGTGCACGACGTAAATCCTCTTGACCGCGAACCAGGCGCCGGGCCTTTGACGTGGCCAACGCCTTCTCTCGGTACACAGGGTTGGACCAGCGCTTCTTGTTGTAGCGGCGCGTCTTCTCGCGGCCTTCGGGCGTCTGGCGAGCCGCAGCATCGCAATCGCGGCACCGAGTCTTCAGTCCACTGAAGCGGCGCCGCTCGATACCGAAGTCAGCGGCCACGCGCATCGCCTCGCACCCTGGGCACCAGATCGGTGTGGCTGCCTGCACCTCATGGGCAGGAGGGCGGCGGTAGCGCTTGCGCTTGGCGGGAGTGGTTTCGTCGGCAGGGTCGATGGCCATCACGGCGTACATCCCGTCTCGACCCTGGGGCGTCAGCTGATATGTCCCTTGCTATCCCTCGCCACCGACATTTTCGGGGAATGCGATCGGCCCCGACACCACGCGGGTGTCGGGGCCGATCGAGGCGCTACGAATCAGCTGTCAGTTCTCATCCAGTTGTCAGTCCAGTTCTCATTGCGTCGCGACTTGTGCCGCAATGTGCCCGCATTTCCGCAGGTCAGGGCCGGTATAGGCGGAGCGGACTTGTCACTTGCTAACAACTTGCCAGCACGAGCGCTAGCAATCGAGTTGGCTCGGCTAGGCGCGGCGGCATTCCTCGCCGAGGCCGATCTCGATTGATCGGGCATTGGTCAGGAGTCGTCCGCACCGCACGCACCGTGCGCCGAACCCACGGTCACCTTCTAGCGCGGTGACGCCGGGGATGTCCCACCTACTGGCGCCATCGGCGTCGATGGTGGCTGTTCGTGCGGCGCCCTGGTGGTCGCGTACCAGTGTTCGCAGTCGCGCAGCGACGAGCATGTCAGTTGCCTCTTCATAGAGGTCGCGAGCGTGTCTTGCGCAGATGGAGATGAGGTCGACGTTGGTGTCGTAGCAGTCGTCGATGACGCTGTCTGCGATGAATCGACCACCCAGTGAGAGAGAGGCATCGTTGCGTCCGCGCCACCATCGTTCGCGGGCTTGGCGGCGTGCGGTGGTTCGGGGCACCTCGACGTCGATGATTTCGAGGTACTGGTAGTCGTTGCGGTCGAGTTCTCGGGCGTACTGCTGCGGTGTGCCTTCCCAGCGAAGCGTGCCTTCCATGACGAAGTTTCCGCCTAGCGCTAGGGACACGGCGCGGACGGCGTCGCCGATGTCGGTTGAAGTTCGGTGGACCCATGTCGCTACTTCGCCGGGCCGCACAGGCTGACCGTCGGGGAGGGTGTGGCGCCTCAAGTCGGTGAGGAGCAGCCGTCGCTGAAGACGGTCGAGCAGGAGGTCCTTGATCTCGTCGGGGTCGATGACGCGGTAGGTGGACCTCAGGGCTGCCAGCGTGGTGCTCTTGCCCGCTCCTGGGGGACCGGCAGTAAGGACCATGGCGCGCCCCTCGATGGCGCCGGGCTTGGTCGTTTGGCGGTACTCGTCGATGAGGTCGTCGTTGTCGAGATAGTCGCGCACGGTTTCGGGGGGAGCGTGCAACGGCCCTCCTGTTGCCAGGAGGGCCGTCAGTTCGTCATGCACGACGTCACGCGCTGACAGGTGGATGCACCTTCTCGGCGATCTGGTCGTACTCCTCCTGGGACAGCAGTCCGGTAAGGAGTGCGGTTCGGACCTCAGTCCATGTGCCTGGGATGGAACCGTCGAACGGCTCGGGTGCGTACTCAGTGAAGGTGTGCGGGTAAGAGACGAGCCAGTTGATGAGTTCTGCTCGGCTGCTGTTCTCTAGTGCCGCGCGGTAGATCTGCTCGCGTGGAGTCACAGGCACATCACCGCCGTCGAGTTCTACGGACTTCAGCAGTCGATGAACTCGGGGCTGAGTGATCTGAAGGATTTCAGCGATCTCGCGTTGTGTCTTGCCCTGGTCCTTGAGGGCCTTGGCTTCGCGCTTATCTTCGACGCGTACGAGGTACTCCTGAGCACGTCGTAGAACTGCCGCTCGCTCGATGTCAGTGAGCGAGTACCGCTGTTGGGTCAGGGTCATGGGTATCACCTCTTGATCCGTAGCGTATCACGCTGATACGACACGGATCACGCGTCCGTTTAGGCGCACGCTCCCGCGAGTGCTGGTTGCGACTCTGCCGAGACGCGTCAGAGCCTTCCATTCATGAGGCGGTCGGTTTGACCAGGGGGAATCACAACGACCTCGACGCCTGCATGCGGGCTATCCCAGGGACCGTCAACAACGAGCCGCACGACCCAGCCGTCGGGCTGGCACAGCAAGGCTGTTTCGATCAGCCGCGGTCCGGCGGCGTCATGCCCCCGCTCGATGAAGTCACGCTCGATGGCGTCGCGTACCGCTGCGGCTTCGGTCCTGGTCAAGGCATTACTGCCCCTCGGTGCGCGGGCTGTGATCGCGACATGTCGGGGACGCGCTCGTGTAGGGGTGGCCGCAGTCGGGACAGGTGCGTGTGAAGTCGAGGGCAGCAAGGAGGGCGATGTCTCGGGATTCCCAGGCGCGCCTGACGAGCGCTTGTTCCGGGTCGGGGAGGTCGTCGTAGGAAACCTGTCCAGATAGGACTGCGTTGACGACCTCTTCACTGCTCACCAGTCCTCCTTGCTCGCGGCGCGCACGACTTCTCTGATCGTGAGTGCTGGGTGGTCCGTTGTCCATGACGCGTAGGCCTCATGCGTGATGGACGCGTTCGATGACGCCACTGGGGGCGGAAGCGCGGATGTCGAGGGTCGGAACATAGCGCGGGCGGTGGTCCGTGCCGTGGTCGCTGTCGTCCCATTCGTAGGCGGTGATGCGGAGCGTGTTGGTGAGTCGTCCTAGCAGGACTGCGATGGGGAAGGGGCAGCGGAGGAGGAGGTGGACGCGTGCGTTGCCGTGGAGGTTGGAGAGGTCGCGGATGTGGGCTGCGGCTTCGGCTGCCAGGGCTGAGGCATCGTCGGGTCGGAGAGGTCCCTCGTGCGCGGTGGTGATGTGGGTCCACGCGGTCAGGTTCACGCGATTTTCGTCGAGGTGGCGTTGCCAGGCTGTGTGGCTGGGACTTGGCAGCAGGTCGAGGTAAACGGCGACTTCTGGGCGTCCGGCTAGCGGGTCAGGGTTGGTGGTGGTGCCGTTGACTTGGAGCAGCGGTCCGCGTGCTTCGTGCGGTGGGGCGGCTGACCACGTTGCGTCGCTCTGGTCGCGTACGTCTAGGTGCCCGATGCGGGTGGAAGGTAGAGCGGCCCCGAGGGCGAGTGCGACGGTGAGGTGGGCGCCGCCGGTGATGCGGACTCGGTTTGCTCCGGCACGTGTGACGGCGTCCGGGATGAGGCCGATTATGTCGGCGAGGTCGCGCAGCCCGTCGATGTTGGGGAGCCGCGGGTGTGTGGATCGCCGGAGTCGAATGTCGAGTTGACTGCCGGTGCGGTCGAAGACCTGCGCTGCGTTGCGGGTCTGGATGTTGACGTTGAAGGTGCCGCCGTTGGCAGCGACCTCATCTCGTTGTTGCTCGACTCGGAAGTTGAGCATCTTGCTGGTGGTGATGAGTAGCCCGTCGCGGGTGGTGGGCTGTTGGTCAACGCCGGTGAGGGTGCCGCCGCGTTGCCCGAGTCGGGTGTCGGGCGCTTTGTAGTCGAGACCGCCGTCGTCACGGGTGATGGCGTTGGCGATCCCCAGTGCGAACTCGGGGTGGTTCTTGTGCAGGTTGATGAGCGCGGGGGCTTCGACGAACTTGATGACGTCGCTCTCTGCGACGTCTGGGGTGATGACCAGGATGGCTCCGGAGAGTCCTTGGGCGATGGCTTGTTCGAGTCGCTGTTCGGTGTCACCGGGAGGGAGGTCGTCTTGGTCGCGCCAGATGGGGATCCCGGCTGCGCGCAGCAGCCACGCGAGTTCCGTGGTGATGCTCATGCCGTCGCTGTGTCGGTAGGAGATGAACAGCGGGTCGGTGGAGTTGAGGGTGGGGTGGTTGTCCATCACGGTTCCTCAGCGTGTCGTGGGTGCGGTAGGTCGCCGGTGAGGCGGATCTCGCAGGTTCGGGGAGACAGGGCGGTGATTCTGCGTGCGTCCAGCAGGTATCGGTCGCCTTGACGCCGAGCAATGACGAGCGTCGGGTTTGGCGTGCGGGGCCGGGTCAGGGAGATGAAGGCGAGCGTTGCCAGGTCGGTGTGACTGGGGCCGACGTCGGCGGGGTGGCTGTGCCAGTCACCGAGGTATCCGAGTCGACCGTCGAGGGTTCTTGCTTGGTGCACGGCGGGTTGGGTGACGCCTGCGGGTATCCGGTAGTGGTGGCGTCCGCGGTCGTCGCTGTGCAGTTCGATCGCGCGGGTGACCCATGGTTGGCCGTCTAGGTAGACGCCGATGAGGATTCCGCCGGTCTCGTCGGGATGTGAGTGCGCCGCGGCGGTGCTCATGCTGGTTTGAGCGCTTTCAGCGACGAGCAGTAGCGGGCGCGTAGGAATGTTGTTCATGGTGAGGGGGTGCTCGGTCCTGGCGGTCCGTCGAACGTGCCGGTTGTCGGGTAGTGATCGGCGATGGGTCGGAAGACGAGAGTGCGTTCGTCGGGGCGGTCGCGGCGTCCGGTGAGGAGGTCGACGGCTGCGTGGGCGATGTCGGCGGCGGTGGCCAGGACCGCGATGGGGGGTGCGTTGTTGACCGGAGCGGTGCATCCGAGTTCGAGGAACCCTGTGTGGGGTGCGGTGGGTTCTTCGGGTGGGAGTTGTTGGTAGGCGGGGTTGCTCCGGCGGGCGGCTATAGGGGTGTCTCCGTTTGCTTGGCGTCGGATTCGTGCCAGTGAGCCTTGGTGGTAGAGCGCCCCGGTGATGAGGGGGATGTCGTTGCGGCGGCACCTCTCTGCGAGGGCTGCGGTGACGTGGAAGGTGCCGGTGCAGTCGACGACGAGGTCGACGTCTCGGATCTGCTCGGCGAGTTCGTCGGGGGCGTGTGGCAGGGCGAGGCGCTTGTCGACTGTGGTCCAGGGCGCGTGACTCTTGATGGTGATGGAGACGCCGATGGTCTTCATGTAGCCGACGAGGTAGTCATCGCAGACGTGGCGCACCAGGTTGCCGCTGGTGAGGTCGTCGTCGTCGTGGAGGCGCAAGGTGCCTACGCCGCTGCATGCGAGTGCGAGGGCGACGTGTCCTCCTACCGAGCCGACACCGGCGACGAGAACGGTTTTGTCGCTGAGCGCGTCAGCATCGGGGCCTGCGCGTCGTTTGCGGGCTGCGATGTCGTTGGATGTCGCTGGGAGCGCGGCGGCTTGGAGGGTGGGTCCGGCGCCTGCGAACGCGATGACGATGGCGTCGTGTTCGCGGTCGTGGCGGGGCCATGCCAGGACGATGAAGTCGTATCCGCCGCTGACTTCGGCGATGGCGACGGACTGGCGCGCATCGAGGCCGCGTTGGAGGTCCTCTCGTTGCCTGCGGGTGAGGGCTTGTTCGATGTCTGTGAGGCTGCGCGGCGGGGGTCCGATGTTGTTGCGCAGGTAGAAGGCTCCGCGCAGTCTCGGTTTGTCGCTGTCTTCGGTGTCTTTGGTGTCGGGGGTGTCAGTGGTGATGCGGACCAGGCCGGAGCCTGCGACCGTGGCGGCGAGCGCGGTCATGTATCCGTTGCCTCCGAGGAGCAGGATGTCGCTGAGTGGCAGTTCGGCGTGGTGTTTGCCGTTGCGCTTGTCGAACAGCATGTAGGCATCCAAGGCTCTGTCTTCGACGTTGAACCCTGACTGGGCAGCCGTGGCCCATTCGTCTAGCCGCGTGAGGAGGACGTCGAGGTCCTGGGCTTGGACCTGTGCGGGGTCGTCTTCTGCCCACAGGCAGATCGTTCCTCCGGCTGCGTGATCGGTCCTGAGGCCGTCGACGTGGATGTGGGCGTAGCGCAGGGGCCATCCCGGGTAGACGTTCACGGTCATCCGTGTGGCGGTGGTGAGGGGTCGCAGACTGGGTCAAGTCCGCGGGCGTGGTGTACGAGGTTGATCCCTCGGTTGGGCGTGTCGTCAGGCTGTGAGGGCCTGGAGTTCTAGCTCGGTGCTTGTCACCTC
>NZ_LUPI01000020.1:0-8019 GCF_001627265.1 Nocardioides sp. REDSEA-S30_B4
GTTCGTGAGCGAGTGGATGCTTGGTCGCTTCACACCTCACCCGGAGGTCTTCGTCATCGTCCAGCAGGCACGCCGTACCTAACGTCCGTGGTCAGTACAACTAGGTCTCACCCTCAAGGCCGAGAGGTCGCTGGCGCACGGCCGAGAGGTCGCTGGCGCACGGTCGAGAGGTCGCTGGCGCACGGTCGAGAGGTCGCTGGCGCACGGCCGAGAGGTCGCTCGCGTAGTTACTCCGCACGAGATCTCACCCTCAGCTCGCGCGGAGGGTGAGATGTGGTGCGGAGTAACCCGCGATCAGGCCTCGAAGCCGCGGACCCACAGGCAGTGCTCGGAGCCGCCCAGCATGGCGAGGACGTCCTGGGGCAGGGGACCGTCGACGTCGGTGACGACGTAGCCCTGCTCGCCGGTGGTGGCGAGGTACTGCCCGGTGACGTTGGCGCCGGAGTCGGCGACGAGCTGGTTGACCTCGGCGAGGACGCCGGGGACGTTGTGGTGCAGGTAGCCGACGCGGGTGCCGGTGTGCAGCTGCGGCGCGATCACCGCGGGCAGGTTCACCGACAGCTCGGTGCGGCCCTCGTGGGCGAACCCGGCCAGCTTGTTGGCGACGAAGTGGCCGATCTCCTCCTGCGCCTCCTGCGTGGAGCCGCCCACGTGCGGGGTGAGGATGACGTTGTCGAGGCCGCGCAGCGGCGACTCGAACTCGTCGCCCTGGGCCTTGGGCTCGACGGGGAAGACGTCGAGCGCGGCGCCGGCGATGTGGCCGGAGAGGATGTGCTCGCGCAGCGACTCGGTGTCGACCACCATCCCGCGCGCGGCATTGATGAACAGCGAGCGGGGCTTCATCTTCGCGAACTGCTCGGCGCCGAAGAGCCCGGCGTTGCCGGGGCGGCCGTCGACGTGCAGCGAGACCACGTCGGCGCGCTCGAGGAGCTCGTCGAGGGTCTTCATGCGCTGCGCGTTGCCGTGGGCGAGACGGTCGGCGGTGTCGAAGAAGATGACCCGCAGGCCCATCGCCTCGGCGAGGTTGGACAGCTGGGTGCCGATGTTGCCGTAGCCCACGATGCCGAGCGTGCGGCCGCGGACCTCGTGGCTGCCCTTGGCGGACTTGTCCCAGACGCCGGCGTGCATCTTCTCGGTCTTCTCGGCCAGCCGCCGCGCGAGCATGATGATCTCGCCGATGACCAGCTCGACGACGCTGCGGGTGTTGGAGAACGGGGCGTTGAAGACCGCGATGCCGCGGTCCGCGGCGGCGGTCAGGTCGACCTGGTTGGTGCCGATGCAGAAGCAGCCGATGGCCAGCAGGTCCGGCGCCCCCTCGAGCACGCGCTCGGTCACCTTGGTGTTGGAGCGGATGCCCAGCAGGCTCACGCCTGGCAGCCTCTCCAGGAGCTCGGCCTCCGACAGGGAGCCCGGGAGCAGCTCGACCTCGAAGCCGCGGTCGGTGAGGACCTCGACGGCCAGTGGGTGGATGTTCTCGAGCAGCAGCGCCTTCACCCGTCCCAGGGTAGGGGCCGCGGCTCCGCGCCACCGAACCGACGTCGTACGCCGGACAGCCGGTGTGGCTCAGCGCACGAGGTCCCCAGGGCTGCCCGGGACGTCATGCGTCACGCGGCAGCGGACGTCCCGTCCGTATGACGTCCCCCGGGTTCAGGCCTCCAGCGTCGAGACGTCCCTGAGGACGTCTCGACCCTGCATGGCCTGCTGCGCGCCGCCCGGCACGCACGTCGGCCGCGTTGTCGTCGACTCGTCGGGAATCCGTCCCGCCTTCGCTCCTCCGCCTCGCCGACGCACGCACCGGACGACGCTCGCGACGGCCTACAGCGTCGAGACGTCCTCGGCATCCACGATGCGGTAGGCGTAGCCCTGCTCGGCCAGGAACCGCTGGCGGTTCTGGGCGAAGTCGGCGTCGACGGTGTCGCGGGAGACGACGGTGTAGAAGCGTGCGACCTTGCCGTCGTGGCCGGGCCGGAGCAGCCGCCCGAGGCGCTGGGCCTCCTCCTGGCGGGAGCCGAAGGAACCGGAGACCTGGATGGCGACCTCGGCGTCGGGCAGGTCGATGGAGAAGTTCGCGACCTTGGAGACGACCAGGGTGCGTACCTCGCCGGAGCGGAACGCGTCGAAGAGCCGCTGCCGCTCCTTGACCGACGTCTCGCCCTTGATGACGGGGGCGTCGAGGGCCTCGGCGAGCTCGTCGAGCTGCTCGATGTACTGTCCGATCACCAGCGTCGGCTGCCCCGCGTGCCGGGCCATCAGCGACTTCACGACGTCGACCTTGCGGTGGGTGCAGGAGGCGAGCCGGTAGCGCTCCTCGGGCTCGGCCGTCGCGTAGGCCAGCCGCTCGCCCTCGGGCAGGGTCACCCGCACCTCGACGCAGTCGGCCGGGGCGATCCATCCCTGGGACTCGATGTCCTTCCAGGGGGCGTCGTACCTCTTGGGCCCGATGAGGGAGAACACGTCGCCCTCGCGGCCGTCCTCGCGCACCAGCGTCGCGGTCAATCCGATGCGGCGGCGGGCCTGGAGGTCGGCGGTCATCCGGAAGATCGGCGCCGGCAGCAGGTGCACCTCGTCGTAGACGATGAGGCCCCAGTCGCGGGCGTCGAGCAGCTCGAGGTGGGGGTAGACGCCCTTGCGGCGCATGGTGAGCACCTGGTACGTCGCGATGGTGACCGGTCGGATCTCCTTGACGGCCCCGGAGTACTCGCCGATCTCGTCCTCGGTCAGGCTCGTGCGCCGGACCAGCTCGTCCTTCCACTGCCGCGCGCTCACGGTGTTGGTGACGAGGATGAGCGTGGTGGCCTGCGCGTGCGCCATGGCGGCCGCCCCGACCAGCGTCTTGCCGGCGCCGCAGGGCAGCACGACCACGCCCGACCCGCCGTGCCAGAAGGACTCCGCGGCGTCGCGCTGGTAGTCGCGCAGCTCCCACCCGGACTCGTCGAGGTCGATGGGGTGCGCCTCGCCGTCGACGTACCCGGCGTAGTCCTCGGCCGGCCAGCCGAGCTTGAGCAGCGCCTGCTTGAGGTTGCCGCGCTCGGAGGGGTGCACCGCGACGGTGTCGTCGTCGATGCGGTTCCCGAGCATGCCGGCGACCTTCTTGGCGCGCAGCACCTCCTCGAGCACCGGCCGGTCGTTCGACACCAGGGTGAGGCCGTGGGTGGGGTGCTTCTCCAGCCGCAGCCGGCCGTAGCGCGCCATCGTCTCGGCGACGTCGACGAGCAGGGAGTGGGGCACCGCGTAGCGGCTGTACTCCAGCAGCGTGTCGACGACCTGCTCGGCGTCGTGCCCGGCGGCCCGCGCGTTCCACAGCCCCAGCGGGGTCAGCCGGTAGGTGTGCACGTGCTCGGGCGAGCGCTCGAGCTCGGCGAACGGCGCGATCGCCTTGCGGCAGTCGGCAGCGCGGTCGTGGTCGATCTCGAGCAGGAGCGTCTTGTCCGACTGGACGATGAGGGGGCCGTCGGTCACCGGACAAGCGTACGGAGGTGGTGGGTGGGCCCGCCGGGCAAGGTTCATCGGCCGGCCGACAGACCCTGCCCTGGGCCGACGGAACTCCATCGTCCAACGGCAAGGTTCATCGGCCGGCCGATAAACCGTCAGCCGACCGGCCGCACAGACGTGATCCGGTGCACCGCGAACACCCGGGTGTCGTCGGCGCGGTGGTCGTGGGCGGTGAGCCGGCCGCCCTCGAGGCCGAGCGGGTCGACGACGCGGTCGGAGCGGGAGCCGTGGTTGTCGACGTAGCCGATCACCACCGACGACCGCTGCTCGATCGCCTCCCGCAGCGCCGCCAGCGAGCCGGACGGGGTCAGCGAGGGCGAGTCGGCGGGCCGGGTCGAGGCCACCCGGTCCCCCGCACGTACGGCGGTGACGACCGCCGCGGCACCGGCCGCGACCCGGGCGGACCCGGCCGCGGTGGGCCGCCGGTCGCGCGGGACGCGTGCCCGGAGCTGGTCGGGCCGCGCCACGCGGACCGTGCCGTCGGGCGCCTCGACCACCGGGGCGGCCCCGAGGTCGCGCAGCCGCGGCAGCAGCACGTCGAGGGGCGTGTCGGAGACCAGCACGGTCGGGGCGATCCGTCGCAGGCCCAGCGACCGCGCCTGCGGGTGGTGCAGGATCTCGGCCAGCGCGGACTCGTCGTCGGCGCGCAGGAACGCCTCGGCGTGCCCGACCCGCACCGCCCCGAAGGTCCGAGCGGTGTCGTCGACGAGGTAGGTCAGCGGCTGCGGCACCGGCGTGCGCGACACCTCGCCCAGGAAGTCGTGCACCTCCACCGCGGTCCAGCCCAGGTCGAGCGCGCGTCGCACGGACCCGGGCGTGAAGCGGTAGACCGTCGCCCCTCCCCGGGACTCCACCTCCGCCAGCACCTGCAGCCGCCGCGCCAGCGTCGACTCCAGCGGCCCGGGCGCCACCGCGGTCAGGTCGGCCTGCACCAGCACGTGGTCGACGGGTGCGGGCAGCAGCGGCTCGAGCAGGGGCGCGGCGTCGTCGTCCGCCACGAGCGCGCGAGAGTACGACGCCAGCCCGCCGAGCCCGGTCACCCCGAGCGCCGCGGCCTCCTCGACCGCCCACAGCACCTGGTCGGCCCGGGTGCGGGGACGGCGCGGCCGCAGCCAGGCCACGCGCGCGACCACGCCGGGCACACCTGTGCCGGTCGCGAGCACCTCGCCCGCGGGCAGGCCACCGACCACGTCGAGCACCAGCCGGCGGGTCTCCACCTGGTGGACGCCGGTCAGCTCCGGGACCAGCGCGTTCCACGTCTTGCCGGCCGGGTCCTTGCGGCCGACCAGCCCGGGGAGGCGGGGGGAGTCGATCCAGGCGCGCGCCAGGACCTGCCAGCGCTCGGCCGCCGACCGGGTCACCCACCGGTCCAGCTCGTCGGTGGGCAGCCAGGCAGGCTCGCCGTCCGGGCCGGTGCCCGTGGCGAGCAGCCCAGCGGCGTACGCGGTCTCGACGAGCAGTGCGGCCACCGCCTCGTCCACCTGCAGCAGGACCGCGGTGGCCTTGAGGTCGCGCACGCCGAGGCCGCCGCTGCGCAGCACCCCCGGCGGGCGGGTTCCCCAGTGGTCGAGCAGCAGCTCGACGCGGCGCACCGCCTCGAACGCAGCACCGGCGGCGACCTTGTCCACCAGGGAGGCCTCACGCGAGGAGGTGGGCACCTCGGGGGCGACGTCGACGGGCTCGGTGGTCGTGCGGCCGCCGCGCAGCACCAGGCCCACCTCACCGGGGAGCACGACCGAGCCGCCGCCACGCGGCACCAGCAGCCGCCGCGCCAGCAGCTCCTCGGGCGGGGTGCGGGCGTCCTCGGGCAGCACCGTGTGGCGGGAGCTGCCCGTGGTGGCCTCGCCGCCCTGCTCCAGGACGTGCTCGAGCAGGGTGCGGGCCGCCGCCGAGATCTCGGCGAGCCGCTGGGCGACCTCCTCGGCCGACGCGGGCTCCGCGGAGCGGGTGCGCAGCCCGCTCACGCCGGCGTCGGGCCCGCCGACCAGCAGGTCGGCCACGCCCGACAGCGCCCGCAGCCCGGTGGGGGACTCCCACGCCAGGGCCAGGTCGCGCAGGTGCGCCAGTGCCGCATCGGTGGCGGCCGGGTCCGCGTGCACCAGCGACCGCAGCTCCTGCGGTGTGGTTTGGCCGGCGACGACCAGGGCATCTAGGACGGAGAGCTCGACCCGCGACAGCTGGTCGAGCGCACGCATGAGAGAAGCACGGGTGGCGGCCCGCGAGGCCAGCTGCCCCGAGTCCTGAGGGGCGGGAGTGGCCAGATCCGGACGCGCGAGGAGCAGGCGCGACAGCTGCTGGTCCGACCACGCACGCAGCTGGTCGGCCAGTGAGCGGTACCCCTCCTCGGCCATCCCTCCCACGCTACCGGCCACCCCGACGGGGGCCGACGCGTGACCGCGGTGCAGCTGGAGCACGGCGCCCGCACCGACGTCGGCCGGGTCCGCGAGGTCAACGAGGACGCCTACCTCGCCCAGCCCCCGGTGTTCGTCGTCGCCGACGGCATGGGCGGCCACGAGGGCGGTGACGTCGCGAGCGCGATCGTGGTGGAGGAGTTCGCGGCGCTCGCCGACCGTGGCTACGACCCCGCGCACGCCGCGGTCGCCGTGGTCGAGGTGCTCGACGCCTGCCGGCAGCGGATCGCGACGTACGCCGAGCAGCAGCGCGCCCGGGGCGTCGGCCCCCTCCAGGCCGGCACCACCGTCGTCGCGGCGCTGCTCGCCGAGCACGACGGTGCCCCCGCGTGGCTGCTGGCCAACCTCGGCGACTCCCGCGCCTACCGGGTCGAGGGTGGCTCGCTGGAGCAGGTCACGGTGGACCACTCGGTGGTCCAGGAGCTGGTCGACACCGGTCTGATCACCGAGGCGGCGGCCGCCGAGCACCCCGAGCGCCACGTCATCACCCGTTCGCTGGGCGGCAACCAGCACTCCGAGCCCGACCTCTTCGTGCTGCCGGTCGCCGCCGCGCCGCGGCTGGTGCTGTGCAGCGACGGCGTCTCCGGGATGCTCGACCACGAGCAGATGCGACAGGTCCTCGCCACCAGCTCCGACCCGGCCCTCGCAGCCGACGCCCTGCTGGCCGCGGCCCTCGACGCCGGCGGTCGCGACAACGCCACGGTCGTGGTCGTCGACTCGTCCCCGGCCGCCGGGGACGACACCCACTCCGACCTGGACCTCGAGCAGAGACTGGGAGCGCTGCCGTGAGCGACCAGGACCCGACGACCCGCTCCTACGTCCCGGGGGAGTGGTACGCCGTCCTCGGCCCGTCCCTCGTCCTCGCCCTGCCCCCCGACCGCCGCGACCTCGCGGCCGCCGCCTGGGCCCTGGTCGACGCCGGCGGTCCCGCCGACGAGGTCCTCGACCTGGTGCTGGCCGACGGTCTCAGCGACCTCGCCGGGCTGGCCCTGGTCAGCACCGACGGGGAGCGCACCCGGGCCGTCGTCCGTGGCCGGGCCGTCTGCCTGCTCGACGCCGAGGACGGTGAGACGGTCGCCGACGGCCGTGCGGTGACGACCTGGGCGGAGGCCACCGCCGACCACGTCCGGGCGATCAGCCTCGAGCTCGGCACGACCGCCACCGGGCCGGCCCTCCAGGTCGGCGACGGCCTCGTCCGCGCGGCCCGCGTCCTGTGGCCCGCCGAGCAGCAGGTGGCCCCAGGCCCGGTGGTCGGGCAGCGAGGAGCGCCAGCGACGAGCGGGCGTCGAGACCACGACGAACCGCCCGTCTGGTCGCCCGCCTCGGACGACCACGACGGGCTCACCCGCGACGGCGAGGTGCCGCCCGACCTGGTCCGCCCGCCGCGCGCCGCTTCACCGCGACGCAGAAGCCCCGTCTGCTCGCCGTGCCGAGCCCGCAGCAGGAGATCTCCTCGACCCACCTGGAGGTGCGCCCGGGGTCGGGGGCCGACCACGGCAGCGCGGTCGTGACCGACCTCGGCTCCACCAACGGCACGCTGCTCACCCAGCCCGGGCTGCCCCAGGAGCCGCTGCGCCCCGGCATCCCCGTCCAACTGCTGCCGGGAGCCGTCATCGACCTGGGTGATGGCCTCACGATCGCCGTGGACCGCCCGTGACCCCCCCCCTGCCCCCGAGGCCGGCCGCCGCTGTCCGACCGGCCGACCTCGAGCGCCGGCTGCACGCCTACGCGCTCGACCGCGTCGCCGGGTGGGGCCTTCCCCTCGGCGTCGCCGCTGCCCTGGTCGCGCGCGGGGCCGCGACGTGGCTGGTCGTCCTCACCCCGCTCCTGCTCGGGGCCGTGCTCGTCGTGCTCGGCGCGACCCTGCTCAGCACCCGCGGGGCCACCCCCGGCATGGCGCTGCTCGGCCTGCGCGTGGAGACGCCGGGGGGCGCGCTCACCCTCCCCGACGCCGTACGCCGCCAGGCCGTCCTCGCCCTGGCCGGGCTGCCGACGTTCGGGCTCGGCCTGGCCACGCTGGCCTGGACCGCCGCCGCCGACGTCTCCGGTCGGCGCCGCGGCTGGCACGACGAGCTGGTCGGGACCGTGGTCGTCGACGCGCGTCCGGTGCCCGAGG
>NZ_LUPI01000021.1:0-15194 GCF_001627265.1 Nocardioides sp. REDSEA-S30_B4
AGAGACAGGGGCGTCGACGTCTTGGGGCCTCGATGGCAGGCGGCCGACTCGCGGCAGCGCCACCTCATGCTCGCGCACGGAGTGTGGCGCCGCTACGACGACAGGGTTGCCCTCTCGCATGTCAGCGCTGCCTTGGAGCATGGTGCCCCGGCTCACGACCTCGATCTACGTACGGCGCACCTGACCAACCTGTTCCCCCGCGGCGACCGGATCCGTGCGTCGGTCACCCATCATCACGGCGGGGTGCGCCTCGACGACATCACGCGGTCGCACCAGCGGTGGATCACCAGCCCGGTCAGGACTGCACTGGACACCGCTGCGGTGTCGCGTCACGACGGGGCGATCTGCGTGCTGGATTGGTTCCTACGCTTCGGAGGGGTCGGGACCGATGAGCTGCATGCCCATCTCGCCCGGCGGATGACCTGGCCCGACCACCTGGACCTGTCGCTCAAGATCGGGCTGGCGGATGGGCGCTCTGAGAGCGTGCTCGAGACCCTCCTCAGACTGCGGATCGGTGAGTCGTCGCTACCGATGCCGCAGCTGCAGTTCGAGGTGCTGCATCCGTCAGGAGCGCTGGCGGGTCGATCGGACTTCGCGTGGCCGGACCGCGGTGTCCTGGGGGAGGCGGATGGTCGGGAGAAGTACCACCGCTACCGGCGGCCAGGCGAGACCCTCGAGCAGATGGTGATGCGTGAGAAGGCACGCGAGGACGCGATGCGCGAGATCACCGGGTACCGCATGCTGCGTTTCGTCTGGAAAGACCTCTACCGATGGCCGGAGACTCGTAAACGTCTGGAGCGGGCGCTCAACAGCATCGCGGTGTGACGCACGGTGGTAGGGGTAGAAACCCGGAAGGTGGACGACGAATATTCGTCGTCTTGTGGCCGGGTTTGTCGGCCAGCCGACAAACCCGGCGCAAGCGACAGGCTCAGTGGCCGTTCTTCTTGAACCGCTCGAACGAGGCGACGACCTCGGCCTCGGCCTCGGTGCGGCCGACCCACTCAGCGCCCTCGACGGACTTGCCGGGCTCGAGGTCCTTGTAGACCTCGAAGAAGTGCTGGATCTCCAGGCGGTCGAACTTCGACACGTGGGAGATGTCGCGCAGGTGCTCCAGGCGCGGGTCGGAGGACGGGACGCAGAGGACCTTGTCGTCGCCGCCGGCCTCGTCGGTCATGCGGAACATGCCGATGGCGCGGCACTTGATCAGGCAGCCGGGGAACGTGGGCTGCTGGAGGATGACGAGCGCGTCGAGCGGGTCGCCGTCCTGACCGAGAGTGTCCTCGATGTAGCCGTAGTCGGCGGGGTACTGCGTGGAGGTGAACAGGGTCCGGTCCAGGCGCAGCCGCCCGGACTCGTGGTCGACCTCGTACTTGTTGCGCTCCCCCTTGGGGATCTCCACCAGGACGTCGAACTCGAGCACGTCTGCCTCCGTGTCGTGACCGGTGCGTCCGGCCGCGGGTCTGCTTGTGTTGTCACCCGCCGCGCGGCGCGACCGGGCGTGCCCCCGCCCCGGGAGCCGGGGACAGTCTCGCGCACAATGTCCACGAACGCGTACCGGGAGGGGGCAGATGTGGGACGACGTGATCCACGCCACTCCGGCGGGGCGGCTCGGCGCCTGCTGTGGGCCGTCCCGATCGTGGCGCTGGTGGCGGCCGCCGGCGTGGTCGTCGCCGAGCCCGACACCCGTGAGCAGGTGGAGAGCACCGTCCGCGGCTGGGTCGACGACCTGCGGGGCGAGGAGCGCCCCGACCCCGCGACGCAGCCCGCCGAGGTGCCGCCTCCGGACGGCCTGGTGCTCCCCGACGTCGAGCCGCCCGCCGCCGCGGCCCTGACGCTCGGCGCACGGGAGGTCAGCCCGGCACAGGTACGCCGCACGCTCGCCGGACCGCTCGGCCAGCAGGTGCTGGGCGGCCGGGTGTCGGTGGCGGTCGCCGGGCTCACCGGCCCAGCGGCGTACTCCTCCGGCGGGGCGGCCATCCCCGCCTCCACCACCAAGCTGGTCACCGCGATCGCCGCGCTGCACACCCTCGAGCCGGGCACCACCTTCGCCACCCGGGTCGTCCTCGAGGGACGCGACGCGGTCCTGGTCGGCGGCGGCGACCCGTTCCTCGAGAGACGCCCCGATGCCGATGCCGAGCCGGACCGCGCCGACCTCGCGACCCTCGCCCGCCGCACGGCGAAGGCGCTGAGGGAGCGCGACCTGCGCAGCATCCGGCTCGGCTACGACGACGGGCTGTTCTCCGGACCGGCCTGGAACCCGACCTGGCCCGACACCTACCGCGACGACGTCGTCGCGCCGATCACCGCGCTGATGGTCGACGACGGGCGACCGGCCGACGGCCCCGGGCGCTCGCTGGACCCGTCGTACGCCGCCGCCGACTCCTTCGCCGCCCTGCTGCGCCAGCGGGGTGTCCGCATCGTCGGCGTGCCCCGCGAGGCCGCCGCCCCGGACGACGCCGAGCAGCTCGCGCAGGTCGAGTCCGCGCCGGTGGGTCAGCTGGTCGACCGGCTGCTGCAGGTCAGCGACAACGAGACCTCCGAGGTGCTGCTGCGGCACGTCGGGCTGGCGACCGGGGGAGCGGGCTCGACGAAGGACGGCGTGGCCGGGGTGCAGCAGGTGCTCGAGGAGCTCGCGGTGCCCGTCCCGAGACGGCTGCGCGACGGCAGCGGCCTGTCCCGCGACAACCTGATCGCCCCCGCCACGTTGGTCGGGCTCCTGCAGGTGGCTGCGGCGTCGGAGCAGGACGACCCGGTCCGCGGGCTGTTCCCGGGGCTGCCGGTGGCCGGCTTCAGCGGGTCGCTGACCTTCCGCTTCGACGACGCGCCGCAGGCCGCCGTGGGGCGGGTGCGCGCGAAGACCGGCACCCTGCGCAGGGTGCGCAGCCTGGCGGGCGTGGTCGTGGCGCGTGACGGGACGCCGATGGTGTTCGCGCTGATGGCGGACCGGATCCCCGAGGCCGACGACGAGACCGCCGAGGCGGTGCTGGACCGTGCGGCGGCCGCGCTCGCGGCGTGTCGGTGTGGCCGCGCCGGATAGGTTCGCTGCCATGAGCGCGCCAGCCAGCCCCTCGACCGCCGCCCCGGACATGGTCGACTGGGACCTCGCGGTCTCGCTCGGCTCCAGGCTCGCGGGGGAGGGCCCCAAGGTCTCGTGGGCCGAGGCGGCCGACGCGGTGACCGAGCTGCGCGCCGGCGCCGAGCGCTCGACGCCGCTGGTGCGCGAGTTCACCGGCCTCGACGGCGGTGACGGCACCGCACCGGTGCTCGTCGTGGACCGTCCGGGCTGGGTGAAGGCCAACGCCGAGGGTTTCCGCACGATCCTCTCCCCGATCGCGGAGAAGCTGTCGGAGCGCAAGCCGCCCTCGGGCCTCTCGTTGGCGATCGGTCGCCGGGTCACCGGCGCCGAGGTCGGTGGGCTGCTGGGCTTCCTGTCGAGCAAGGTGCTGGGGCAGTTCGACCCGTTCCACGAGCCGTCGGGACGGCTGCTGCTGGTGGCGCCCAACATCGTCCACGTCGAGCGCGAGCTCGGGGTCGACCCGCACGACTTCCGGCTGTGGGTGTGCCTGCACGAGGAGACCCACCGGGTGCAGTTCACCGCGGTCCCCTGGATGCGCGACCACATCCACTCCCTCGTCGGCGACCTCGCCGGCACCATGGACTCCCGCGAGCTCGTCGAGGACGGCCTCGGCCGCGTGGTCGAGGCGCTGAAGGCGCGGCGCTCGGGCGACGGCGGGTCGGGCTCGATCATGGAGCTGCTCTCCACGCCCGCCCAGCGCGAGGTCCTCGACAAGGTGACGGGCGTGATGTCGCTGCTCGAGGGGCACGCCGACGTGGTGATGGACGGCGTGGGCCCCACGGTGATCCCGACGGTCGCGGAGATCCGTCGGCAGTTCACCGAGCGCCGCAAGGGCGTCGGGACCCTCGACCGGCTGCTGCGTCGGCTGCTCGGGCTGGAGGCCAAGATGGCGCAGTACCGCGACGGTGCCGTCTTCGTCCGCCACGTCGTCGACAAGGTGGGCATGCAGGAGTTCAACGCGGTCTTCGCCGGGCCGGAGAACCTGCCGTCCAAGGCCGAGATCGCCGACCCGGACGCCTGGGTCTCGCGCGTCCTCTGACGCAGAGTCCTCCATGGCCGGTCCGCACCCCTCCGTCGCCGCGACCCGGTTGGCGGTACGCCGCTGCCTGGCCGACCTCGAGCCCGGCGCCACCGTCGTGGTGGCGTGCTCGGGCGGCCCGGACTCTCTCGCCCTGGTGGCCGCGACGGTCCACGAGGCTCGCGCCGGGCACTGGCGGGTCGTCGGGGCCACCGTCGACCACGGGATGCAGGAAGGGTCCGAGGCCCAGACCGCCCGGGTGGTCGAGCAGATGGCCGACCTCGGGGTCGACGAGACGCTCGCTGCCCGGGTCGCGGTGGACCCCGGGGGGCTCGGGCCCGAGGCGGCGGCCCGCAGGGCCCGGTACGCCGTGCTCGACCAGGTGGCCGAGCACACGGCCGCCGGCGTTGTACTCCTCGGGCACACGCGTGACGACCAGGCCGAGACCGTGCTCCTCGGCCTGGCCCGCGGCTCCGGCGCCCGCTCGTTGGCCGGCATGCGTCGCGCGTTCGATGTCTACCGCCGGCCGTTCCTGGACCTGCCGCGCGACGACACGGTCACCGCCTGCCAGGTGCTGGGCCTGGACGCCTGGGACGACCCGCACAACTCCGACCCCGGCTACGCCCGCGTCCGGGTCCGCCGCGCGGTCCTGCCGGCCCTCGAGGAGCACCTGGGCCCCGGCGTCGCCGCCGCCCTGGCCCGTACGGCGCAGCAGCTGCGCGCCGACGCCGACTGCCTCGACGACCTCGCCGACCACCACTACGACCGCCTCCGGGCCGAGCCGGCGCATCCTTCCGGGGCCTCGGGCCTGCCTGTCGCTGACCTCGAGCAGCTCCCCGCCGCCATCCGCACCCGACTGCTGCGTCGCCTCGCCCTCGACGCCGGCGCCCCGCCCGCCGAGCTGTTCCACGAGCACGTGCTGGCCCTCGAAGCGCTGGTCACCGCCTGGCGCGGGCAGAAGTGGGTGGACCTCCCCGGGCACCGGCGCGGCGCCCGTCGCGAGGGGGTCATCGAGGTGACATCCGCGGATACCGACCGGGGTACGACCGGGACTACGCCTTAACTATTTTACTTTCGGTGGTCTATGGCCCCGTCTAGTCCCAAAGGGCTATTTCTGCGTCTCGCATCTAGGCGAGAGGTACTAGCACTCTCTTTACTTTCGCGCGTCTGCTCCGCTGTCGACTGAGCCTCGGCTCGCGAAAGGTCCTGTCATGTCGAGATCCCCCGGAAGGGCGCCGCTGAGTCTTCTCACGGCGCTCCTCGCGACCTTGGTGGGTCTGAGCCTCGTGCTCGGCTCCTCGCCCGCCCTTTCTGCTGCCCCGCCGGCGGACGGAGAGTTCCCCACACCCCAGCTGGGGCAAGCGGTCTTCTCGGGCACGGTCGGTGTCCAGAGCGACCAATCGCTCCTCGACGGGGTGACGGTCCGAGCCATGGCCGCTGGATCCGATGACGTCATCGCCCAGGACACCACGGGCGACCCGAGCGGAGGGGATCCGACCGGGTACTTCGAGCTGCACGTGCCGCCTGGCACGTACGAGGTCGTCATCGACCCTAGTGATGTGGCGCCCGACTTGGCCCCGCTTGCCATGCCTGAGGAGTCGCTGAACGCGGACAGTGGTCTCCACTGGAGCACCTTGTACCTCCAGGAGAAGTCGGGCGGGCCGACGGATGGGCCGACGGATGGGCCGACGGATGGGCCGACGGATGGGCCGACGGATGGGCCGACCGATGGGCCGACGGATGAGCCGACCGACGAGCCGACCGACGAGCCGACCGGCGGTCAGATCACTATTTCGGTCGAGAACGGCATGTTCGGTGGACCCGTGGGTGGCGCTACCGTCTCGGTCAGCGACTCCGAGGGAGCGGGAATCGGTGACTTCGTGACCGACGCCAACGGCATGGCGCTGATCGGAGACGAGGAGCCGCTGCCGTTCGGCAGCTACACCGCTGTGGCCTCGAAGAAGGGCTTTGTCTCGTCCTCCTTCGCGATCGAGCACGATGGGGTCGCCGATCACGTCTGGGCAGTCCTCACGCCCAAGCTGTCGTGCGAGCCGGAGCAGGCGAACGCCTCACTGACGAACATGGGCTTCGAATCGGGCTTCGAGGGTTGGACTCTCGGCTACCAGACCGAGGGCATCGAGGTCAGCGGCGCCGACGAGTTCACCTCCCCGTGGGAGGGACAGGCCATGGCCCGCGTCGGGTCCTCCCAAGCCTCCAGCGGTCCTGCGCAGCCTCGCGGACCCAACCTCCTGTGCCAGGACTTCGTGGCGACCCAGGACTCCGAGTCCTTCGCATTCAACATCTTCACCTACGACTACACGGGCTTCGACGAGTTCCGCTTCGACGTGGCCGTCGTGGCGCAGGACGGTGAGGTCCTCGCGTCCTACAGCCAGGGAGCCTGGGGTCAGGGCACCTCCCTGAAGACGTCCGGTTGGCGTGGAGCGAGCATCGACACCTCCGGCCACATCGGGGAGACACTGCGCTTGGTCATCAGCAGCGGGGGCACCCAGGACAGTCTCTACGCCTTCTGGGCCTACCTCGACTCGGCGCAGACCGTCCCGACCCCGGTCACGCAGGAGACCGCAGCCACGACGACCTCGGGCAGCGTGACGACGGATCCGGTGACAGGACAGGTGTCGGTGTCGATGCCGTTCTCCCAACCCTCCGACCTGACCTTGGTGGTCGGCGCTTCGTGCCCCGAGCCGGCCGAGGGCGCTGCTCCGGCCCCGACGGTCACCATCCTCTACAACGGGGCCTCGTTCCCCGCCGCTGAGACGCCGGAGGGCTCCGGGAAGTACTCGGCCACCATCCCGGCCGGCTCGATGGGTTCGGGCGGGGTGCTCTCCTCCGAGGTCTCCTGCCCCGGAGCCACGACCGTCGTGGCGACCCTGGGATCGATCACGCTGTACGACCCGAGCGGGATCGTGAGTGACGCAGAGACCGGTGAGCCGGTCGTCGGAGCCGACGTGTACCTGCACAAGGTCCCCGGCTGGTCGCCGTGGAGCGACCCGGGGGTCGAGCAGCCGGACGGCACGTGCGAGACCAACGAGACCAAGGACGCGGGAGCCCCGTGGTCCCAGCCCGCACCGACCGAGCTGGGACAGCTCGTGAACGCGGCCAGCCCGGAGATCTCGCCCAACGTCAACCCGTTCGTGACCAACAACGTCGGCTACTACGGGTGGGACGTCGCCGAGGGCTGCTGGTACGTCACGGTCGAGGCCCCCGGGTACATCCCCCTGACCAGCCCTGTCGTGGGGGTCCCGAGCGAGGTCACCGACCTCGACCTCCAGCTCACCCCTGCCCCCACGGAGGAGCCTACGGACGGGCCTACCGACGGGCCCACGGACGAGCCGACGGAGCAGCCGGCCACGCAGCCGACCCCGGCTGCCGGGGAGTCGGTCATCTGGGGCCTCGTGGGCAAGGGCGACAGCGACTACCTCCTCGGTGACGCGCTCGTCCAGGCGTTCCCCGCTGGGGGTGGTGACGAGCCCATTGCGTCGTCGCTCACCTATGGCGGCTACGGCTACAAGAACGGCGTCTTCGCGTTGTACGTGCCCGCTGGTGACTACGTCATCACGGTGACCCCGCCCGAGGGCGCTGCGCGCAAGGGTGCCGAGCTTGGTCCCGTGAGCGTTGCCGCCGACGAGGCCCTGCAGCTCGACAAGATCGGCCTCCCGCTCGTGAAGGGGATCCGGATCACGGCCCTGGCTATGGCGTCGAACTTCCACGACTTCGGCGGGGTCGAGTCGGCCTCGGTCCAGCTCACGACGCCTGACGGTCAGGTGCTCAGCCGCTTGACGGGTTCGACCGGTCGGGTGTTCTTCGGCGACCTTCCCGGCGCCGGGAAGTACCACTTGACGATGACCAAGACAGGTCGCGAGCCGGTCAGTGCGGTGCTGAAGTACAAGGGGAACCGCCTCAAGAAGACCTACTTCATGCGTCCGGCGCCCGTGCCGGAAGCTGGTGAGAGCGTGATCTGGGGCGTCGTGACGAAGGCGGGGAGTCGCCGCCTGGTCGCGGACGCGACCGTCCAGGCGATCTCCGTCGACGGTGACGGCTCGCCGGAGGCCTCAGCACTGACCTACGAGGGGTACCTCTACAAGAACGGTGTCTTCGCCCTGTACGTCCCGGCGGGCACCTACCACGTCGTCGCCACGCCACCCGACGGGCTGGCACGCGGTTCCGTGGAGCGCGGCCCGGTGACGGTTGAACCGGACGAGGCCCTGTCCTTGGGCGCCATGAAGTTGCCGATGCTGCCGGGCCTGGTGGTCCGGGTCCGTGACAGCCACACCGGGAAACCCATCGCAGACGCCGACGTCCAGCTGACTGCGGAAGAGGCCGAGGTGCCCGGGCAGCTGTCGGACTCCAATGGCAAGGCCTTCTTCACAGATCTTCCGAGCAAGGTGAAGTACCTCGTCTCCGCCACCAAGACCGGGTACGAGTCGGGCGAGAGGAAGGTCGGCTACAAGGGAGGTCGTAGTCAAGTGACCTTCTACCTCGACCGCACCCCGGTTCCCAACGCGGGTGAGGGCGTCATCTGGGGCGTCGTCCGCAAGGCCGGCAGCCGGAACGGGTTCGTCGCGGACGCGCTTGTCCGGGCTGTCCCCGTGGGTGAGACCGCTGCCGCTGCGACGTCCCTGACGTACGGCGGCTACGGGTACCGCAACGGTGTCTTCGCCCTTTACGTCCCGCCCGGGGACTACCACGTGACGGTGACCCCGCCCGAGGGTGTCGACCGTCAGGGCGTCGATCTCGGTGTCGTCTCCGTGGGAGCGGACCAAGCCGCGTTCGAGGGCGTCGTCAAGCTGCCCTACCTGCCGGGAGTCGTGGTCCGGGTGTCCGGGTCTCAGGGGCACCTGAGCGGGGCGACGGTCCGCCTCACGGGACCGGAAGGCTTCGACGAGGTCATCGTCACGGAGGGTGACGGCAAGGCGTCCTTCGCGGACCTTCCCGCACCCGGCACCTACCAGGTGACCATCAGCAAGATCGGGTACCTGCCGATCACGGAGACCATCGAGTTCGACGGTCAGCGGGTGAAGCTGGTCCGCACTCTCGCGCCCGACTTCAACTGCACCCCGCAGGCGGTCAACCCGTCCCTGACGAACATGGGCTTCGAGCAGGAGCTGGACGGGTGGACCATGGGTCACCAGACCGAGGGCATCGTCGTCAGCGGCACGGACGAGTTCACCTCCCCGTGGGAGGGGCAGAAGATGGCCCGGATCGGGTCCTCCCAGCCGTCGAGCTCGCAGAACCAGCCGCCGGGCACGAACATCCTGTGTCAGGACTTCACGGCGACCAAGGACGTCGAGTCTTTCGCGTTCAACATCTTCACCTACGACTACACCGGCTTCGACGAGTTCTTCTTCGACGTCACCGTGCTCGGTGAAGGTGGTGAGATCCTGGCCTCGTACCAGCAGGGTGCGTGGGGGCAGGGCACGGCACTGAAGACATCGGGCTGGCGTGGTGCGTCGATCGACACCTCGCAGCACATCGGCGAGGACCTCCGCCTGGTGCTTCGTGCCGGCGGCACGTCCGACAGCCTCTACGCGTTCTGGGCCTACGTGGACTCCGCGCAGACGGCCCCGACGCCGGTGAACCTGGACACGACCGCCACGTCGACCTCGGGCAGCGTGACCACGGACCCGGTGACGGGTCAGGTGTTGGTGTCGATGCCATTCTCCCAGCCCTCGGACCTGACGCTCAGCGTGAAGGCATCGTGCCCCGAACCCGACGAGGGTGCGGCCCCAACGCCTACGGTGACCATCCTCTACGACGGCACGTCCTACCCCACGACTGAGACGTCGGCGGGCTCCGGGACGTTCACCGCGACCATCCCAGCAGATTCGATCGGCTCGGGTGGGGTGCTGTCCTCCGAGGTGTCGTGCCCTGGTGCGACCACGCTGGTCACGACGCTCGGAACCATCACGCTCTACGACCCGAGCGGCATCGTCAGCGACGCTGTGACCGGTCAACCGATCGTGGGTGCTGAGGTGTCGCTGTACAAGGTGCAGGGCTGGACCCCGTGGTCCGACCCCACCATCCAGCAGCCGGCTGACACGTGCGTCACCAACGAGACCAAGGCGCCCGGTGCGCCCTGGTCGCAGCAGGCGCCGACGCAGCTCGGCCAGCTGGTCAACGCCGCCAGCCCCGAGATCTCGCCACATGTGAACCCGTTCGTGACCAACAACGTGGGCTACTACGGGTGGGACGTGGCCGAGGGCTGCTGGTACGTCGTGGTCGAAGCGCAGGGCTACACGACCCTCACGAGCCCTGTGGTGGGTGTCCCGAGCGAGGTCACCGACCTCGACCTGGCACTTACTCCGGTCACGACACCCGGTGGTGGCGGTGGCGGCGGTGGTGGCAACCCCACCCCGACCCCGACCATCACCAACACGGCCAAGCCGGCGATCACCGGTGACGCCGTGGTGGGCGGGTCCCTCGCGGCCAGTCAGGGCACGTGGGACACCGGCGGTCTGACCTTCGCCTACCAGTGGCTGCGCGACGGGGAGGCCATCGACGGCGCCACCGCTGCGGGCTATGACCCGGTCCTCGCCGACCTGGGCAAGGTCGTCAGCGTGAAGGTCACCGCCACCAAGTCCGGCTCCACGCCGGGCACGGCGACCTCCGACCCGGTGACCGTCGAGAAGGGGGCAGCGCCGCAGAGCAGCGCCGCGCCCGAGATCACCGGCACCCCCGAGCTGGGGGAGACGCTCACGGTCTCCGACGGCGAGTGGGACCTGGAGGACCTGACCTTCGGCTACCAGTGGCTGCGCGACGGCGAGGCGATCGAGGGCGCCACGGAGGCGACGTACGTCGTCACCGAGGACGACCTCGGCACCGAGCTCGCCGCGGAGGTCACGGCGACGAAGGAGGGCCACGAGGACGGCTCGGCGACGTCCGAGGCGGTCACGGTGCCCGACGAGCCCGAGGTGGTCGAGCCGGTCGAGTCGGTCACCAAGGCCCGCCTGCTCGGCAAGAAGGTCAAGCAGGGCAACCGCGGCCAGGTGAAGGTGCGGGTCCTCACCGAGGCCGAGGAGGCGCCGGCCGGCACGGTCACGGTGACCGCCGGGAAGAAGAGCGTGGAGGTGGAGCTCACCGAGGCCGACAACGGCACGCTGAAGATCCGCCTGCCGAAGCTCAAGCCCGGCAAGCACGAGGTGAGCGTCGAGTACTCCGGTGACGACGCCACCCTCGCCTCCTCCGACGACGCGGGGACCCTCGAGGTCATCAAGAAGTCGAAGGGCAAGAAGAACAAGAAGAACAAGGGCAAGGACCAGGGCGAGCGGACCGGTGGGGGCCGCCCGCTGCCCGCCCTGCTCTGAGTCGAGGGCGCCCGACCCCCGGCTCACCGGTGACGCCGGTCCGACCTGCATGGTCGGGCCGGCGTTGCCGTGCCCTGCCGCCCTCGGTCCGACCGGGATGGTCCGTTCGGGTCATCGCGTCGGCGATCGGGCAAAGAGTGACGGATTCAAGCTCAGGAACGCCGCCCGGAGGCCGACCATCGTCGCGGGGGACGACCGCGCCGCGGTCGACGAGCAGAAGACGAGGTCCCTGATGCACCGCACCACCCGCACCGCCCGCCGGACGCGCCTGGCGCTGCTGTCGCTCCTCCTCCCGGCGCTGCTGGTGCCCGCCACGGCCTCGGCACACGACGACGACCACGACGACGTCCCGGCGGTGGTCGAGAGGGCGGGCCTCATCCAGGGCGTCGCCGTCGACTCGTCCGGCCGGGGCATCGACGACCTCGCGGTCCAGGCCCTCGACGCCAGGACAGGCGAGCCGGTCGCGTCCGCGCTCACCTACGCCAGCGCCCGCCCCGACGGCGTCCAGCACGGCTACTTCTACCTCCACGTCGACCCCGGCACGTACGACGTCGTGCTGGTCAAGCGCGGGTACGACGCGGGCCTCCTCGCCGGCGTCACCGCCCGCCGCAAGGCCCCGACCAGCCTCGGACCGATCACCCTCGAGCTGCGCGACTGGCCCACGACGACCGCGGCGTCCGTGGTCGACCCCGTGGTCGCGCCGAAGCAGCGCGTGAGGTTGAAGGTGGAGGTGGGCAGCCGCAAGGCACGTGTGGACGGCGGCCGCGTGAAGGTGCTGGAGGGCCGCGAGGTCCTGGCGAACCAGCGCCTCAAGCGCTCCGACAAGGGTGCGGTGAAGGTCGACCTGGGCCGACTGCCGAAGGGCACCCACCACCTCAAGGTGCTCTTCACCGGCAAGGAGGGGCTCAAGCCCTCGCGGGCCGAGAAGGTCAAGGTCGTCGTGGCCCGGTCGGCCCGGCACGCCCGGTGACCGCCCGACCTCGCGCCGCCGCGGGCAAAGCCGGCCCGCCCGCTTCCCTGTCACCCATCGCCCGGCCGTAGGCTGCCCGCCATGGACTCTGCCCACGTGGAGAACGACCTCGTCAACGTGCTGTTCACCGAGGCCCAGATCCAGCAGCGACTGCAGGAGATGGCCCAGGAGATCGAGCGGGACTACGAGGGCGAGGAGCTGCTCATCGTCGGCATCCTGCGCGGTGCGGTGATGGTGATGGCCGACCTGGCCCGCTCCTTCTCCCGCCACATCGAGATGGACTGGATGGCGGTCAGCTCCTACGGCTCCGGCACCAAGTCCAGCGGCGTCGTGCGCATCCTCAAGGACCTCGACACCGACATCTCCGGGCGCCACGTCGTGATCGTCGACGAGATCATCGACACCGGCCTGACCCTGTCCTGGCTCACCTCCAACCTCAGCAGCCGCAACCCCGCGAGCGTCCAGATCGCCACCCTGCTCCGCAAGCCCGAGGCGCTGCAGATGCCCGTCGACGTCAAGTACGTCGGCTGGGACATCCCCAACGAGTTCGTCGTCGGCTACGGCCTGGACTACCGCGAGAAGTACCGCAACCTCCGCGACATCGGCACCCTCGCACCGCACGTCTACAGCTGAACCGCCAGCGGGCCGGGTCGTGCCCCTGAACGGGCGTCATGGCGCCCGCTCAGGGGCACGACTCATCCTCGGGGGACCGCTCGACCAGCCGCCTGAGAGGATGGGACGGCGTGGCGACCGGTACCGTCGTCAGTTCAATCGTGCACACAACGAGAGAAGTCCGTGAAGCGCATAGGCAAGAGTCCCTGGCTGTGGATCGTCGTGGCCGTGGTCGGCGTCGTCCTGGCCCTGCAGTTCCTGGCCCCCAGCGGTGACGGGGACGAGATCACCTCCTCGGAGATGACCGCGTACATCACCGAGGGCCAGGTCGAGACGATCCGTTTCGTCGACGGCGACCAGGAGATCCGCGCCACCCTCGACGAGGGCGTGCGCGACGAGGGCGCCGAGGTGATGACCTACTGGATCGGCGGCACCCAGTCGCGGCTCTACAACATCGCCCAGCAGCAGGTCGAGGCCGGTGAGATCGAGGAGCTCGAGACCGAGATCTCCCGTCCCAGCGTGCTCGGCTCGTTCCTCATCTCGTTCCTGCCGCTGATCATCATCTTCATCGTCTTCCTGTGGCTGCTCAACAACATGCAGGGCGGTGGCGGACGCGGCGTCATGCAGTTCGCCAAGTCCAAGGCGAAGCTGATCTCCAAGGACATGCCGAAGACGACCTTCGCCGACGTCGCGGGCTGCGACGAGGCGATCGAGGAGCTCGGCGAGATCAAGGAGTTCCTCCAGGAGCCCGCGAAGTTCCAGGCCGTGGGCGCCAAGATCCCCAAGGGCGTGCTGCTCTACGGCTCCCCGGGCACCGGCAAGACCCTGCTGGCCCGCGCGGTCGCCGGCGAGGCGGGCGTCCCGTTCTACTCCATCTCCGGCTCCGACTTCGTCGAGATGTTCGTGGGTGTGGGTGCCTCCCGCGTGCGGGACCTGTTCGAGCAGGCCAAGGAGAACGCCCCCGCGATCGTCTTCATCGACGAGATCGACGCCGTCGGCCGCCACCGCGGCACCGGCATGGGCGGCGGTCACGACGAGCGCGAGCAGACCCTCAACCAGCTGCTGGTGGAGATGGACGGCTTCGACGTACGCGGCGGGGTCATCCTCATCGCGGCCACCAACCGTCCCGACGTGCTCGACCCCGCGCTGCTGCGCCCGGGCCGCTTCGACCGCCAGATCCAGGTCGACGCCCCCGACCTCGCCGGCCGCGAGCAGATCCTCAAGGTGCACTCGCGCGGCAAGCCGATCGCCCAGGACGTCGACCTGCTCAGCGTCGCCCGCCGCACCCCCGGCTTCTCCGGCGCCGACCTGGCCAACGTGCTCAACGAGGCCGCGCTGCTCACCGCGCGCGCCAACCAGAAGCTGATCACCAACTCCTCGCTCGACGAGGCGATCGACCGCGTCATCGCCGGTCCGCAGCGGCGCACCCGCCTGATGAGCGAGCACGAGAAGCTCATCACCGCCTACCACGAGGGCGGCCACGCCCTGGTCGCCGCGGCGCTGCCGGGCAACGACCCGGTCCACAAGATCACGATCCTGCCGCGCGGCCGCGCCCTCGGCTACACCATGGTGCTGCCCGACCAGGACAAGTACTCCCAGCCGCGCAGCCAGATGCTCGACCAGCTCGCCTACATGCTCGGTGGCCGGGCGGCGGAGGAGATGATCTTCCACGACCCGACCACCGGCGCCGGCAACGACATCGAGAAGGCGACCAACCTCGCCCGCGCGATGGTCACCCAGTACGGCATGACCGAGCGTCTCGGGGCCATCAAGCTCGGCGAGTCCGGCTCGCAGCCGTTCCTGGGCCGCGACCTCGGGCACTCGCGCGACTACTCCGAGTCCGTCGCCGCGATCGTGGACGAGGAGGTCAAGAACCTGCTGGCCACCGCCCACCAGGAGGCCTTCGACATCCTCGAGGAGAACCGCGACGTCCTCGACGCGCTGGTGCTCGAGCTCCTCGACAAGGAGACGCTGGACAAGGAGCAGATCGCCCGCATCTTCGAGGCGCTGCGGATGCGACCGGCCCGCCCCGCGTGGACCGGCTCGGACACCCGCCGGCCCTCGGACATGCCGCCGGTCGAGATCCCGCAGGAGATCCGCGACCGCGCCAAGGCCAACGGGACGCCCTCGGCCCCGGAGCCCGACGCCGGTGCCGTCGTCACCGGTGCCGCCAGCGGCATCGGCCGCGCCTTCGCC